>JAATEW010000096.1 GCA_015655535.1 Hyphomicrobiales bacterium
AACAACAAGGGCATCTGCCCTGCCGCTCTTGGTTCCAAGGACGAGCAGCCGGCTGCCTACTCGCCGCTCACCGAACTCTTCTACGTGCCGACCAACCACGTCTGCATGGATTACGAGCCCTTCGTCGTGAGCTACACCGCCGGTCAGCCTTATGTCGGCGCCACCCTGTCCATGTATCCACCGCCCGGCGAAACCAACATGGGCAACTTCATCGCTTGGGACGGCAAGAAGGGTAAGATTGTCTGGTCCAATAAGGAGCAGTTCTCGGTTTGGTCGGGCGCTCTCGCCACGGCTTCAGGCCTTGTCTTCTATGGCACGCTCGAAGGCTACCTGAAGGCCGTCGACGCCAAGTCGGGTAAGGAACTTTACAAGTTCAAGACCCCGTCGGGCATCATCGGCAACGTCATGACCTACGAGCATAGCGGCAAGCAATATGTCGCGATCTTGTCCGGCGTTGGCGGTTGGGCTGGCATCGGCCTCGCGGCCGGCTTGACGAAGCCCACCGACGGCCTCGGCGCGGTCGGCGGCTACGCTGCCCTCTCGAACTACACCGCTCTCGGTGGACAATTGACGGTCTTCGCCCTTCCCGGCGCGGAATGATCTAGTCCATCAACGCGACTAAAGAGCCCGGCGTGCCTACAGGTTACGCCGGGTTTTCTTTGAGACGTGATCCCGGAAACGGAGCGAACGTCTTCGGACAGATCAGCCAAGCATGACTGGGATTTAATCCAGCCGTCATGCACCGAGCATGTGTCTGAGGACATAATTCGTAGGGGAGCCTCTCAGACGAGAGAGGCTTTTCATCGCTTGAGCGGTTGTCGCCACTGCGAGCGCCGCACCGTTTTCCCCATCCCGCTCTGCTTCGGCTATATAGACCGTGACGTGCCACTTGAACGACATCTTCGCTTATTTCCGGGCGCGGGGCCGATGCGGCTCCGCTACATGCGCATTCGCAAAAACGGAAAGATAATCTGCCGGAGAGGGCGGTTCAGGCAGCTTGTTTCGGGACCGGAAAGGATTGATGTTCGATGCGTCTCCCTCAAGCGCTTCTTGTTATCGTGAGTGTGGTGTCAGGCGTGGCCGCGGCCTATGTGGGCGCTGGGACGGTCCGGGCCCAAAGCAATGAGAACGGCGATGCCGCGGCGATCGAACTCGTCGACCCGAAAGTCTTCCGGGTCTGCGGCGATCCCCATAGCCTGCCTTTCTCGAACGAGGCCGGCGAGGGATTCGAAAATAAGATCGCGACGTTGCTCGCCGATAAATTGCAGAAGCCCGTCGCCTATACGTTCTATCCGAACACGACCGGCTTCGTGCGCAACACGCTCAACGCATTTCGCTGCGATGTAGTGATGGGCATTCCGCAGGGCGACGATATCGTCCAGGGCACCAACCCCTATTATCGGACGGCTTATGCGCTGGTGTCGAAACAGGGTTCGGGTCTCGACAAGATCGAGACGCTCGAAGACCCGCTGCTGAAGGGCAAGCATATCGGCATTATCGCGGGCACGCCGCCTTCGACCAATCTCGCCGTCAATGGCCTCATCGCCAATGCCAAGCCCTATCCGCTCGTCGTCGATACGCGCTATGACGCGCCGACGCTCGACATGATCGAAGACTTGAAGAAGGGCACGATCGATATCGCCGTTCTCTGGGGGCCGATCGCCGGCTATCTCGCCAAGAAATCCGAGACGCCGCTCGTCGTCGTGCCCTTGATTAAAGAGACATCGGGGCCGCGCATGGTCTACCGCATCGGCATGGGCGTGCGCCATTCGGATCAGAATTGGAAACGCGACCTCAATAAACTGATCGCCGAGAACCAAACTGAGATTAACAAAATTCTCACCGACTATGGCGTGCCTTTGCTCGATGAAAACAATCAGCCATTGACGCGGTGAACTTGAACGTCCCGATATGCTTCTGGCTTTCGCTCGCGATGGCAATCAGCTTCGGTCTGGCTGGTGCCCGTGCCGCGGATAACGCGCTTCCGCCGGAACCCGAGACCTATCGGCTCGACAATTACCGGGCGCCGACGCCGGCGACGCTTGACGGCCAGCCCGGTCTCTCCACGGCGGAAGCCGAAGCCCTCTGGAAGAGCAAGGACGCCGTTTTTGTCGACGTCCTCCCGCATGTGCCGCGCCCGCCCAATCTCACGGAAGGCACCATCTGGCGCGAGAAGCCGCGTGACGATATTCCGGGCAGCATCTGGCTGCCGGATACGGGCTATGGCGCGCTTGCGCCGGAAACGGAAGCCTATTTGCGCGCAGGTCTCGCGGCGGTGACAGGCGGTGAGCTCGCCCACAAAATCGTCTTTTACTGCCTCAAGGACTGCTGGATGTCGTGGAACGCGGCCAAACGGGCGAAGACCTTCGGCTATGCGAACGTGTTCTGGTATCCGTGGGGCACGGAAGGCTGGGCCGAGGCCGGCCTGCCGCTCGAGGATCGCAAGCCCTATCCGCGCAATTGATGGAAGCCAAGGCCATTCATATAGTCATTGCGAGCGGAGCGAAGCAATCCAGGGCAATCACTGGCATCTTTTGTTCTGGATTGCTTCGCTCCGCTCGCAATGACGGCGGTTGCCGAGCCTAAACTAATTCAGATTTTCCTGAATGGTGCGGGCCAGCGCGAACAGTCTCTGCTCGATCAGAACCGGCGATTCGCAGGCGAAGGTCACGGCATTTTGCCGGTCCTGAAAAATCCGCAGATCCCATTGGAGCTTTTCCAAAATGGAGGCTTCCGGCCCGGGCGCCGTCTGAGGCCCGCTCTTGTCCTTGAGGTCGGGCAAAGGCACGCCGCCGGCTTTGTCTTGCGCTTCGTGCAAAGCCGCGGTTTCCTCGCGCAGCCTGTCGCCGAGTTCCTTCTGCTTCTGGCCGAAGCGGTCGAGCCCGTCGATGATCTGGGCCCGCTCATTATTCAGCTTATGATAAAGCCCTGCGAATAGACCGGTCAGCTTGCTTGTCTTGTCGGCACCGAGCGTTTTGGCGAATTCCGTAATCTGCTGCTGCGCGTCTTCAAGCGGCAGACGGCGGGCGGCGAGCCTGTCCGTGAGATCGACGAGTTTCGAATCGCTCTGCCAGTCGACGCCGTCGATGCTGGGGCCGGTCCAGACGGCGGGCACGGAAATCGTCCGCACGAGGATCTGCTGGCAGGGCCAGTCGCTATTGACTTTTTTACCTGCCCCTTGCACGAGCCCCGGTTGGATGGCAAAGGCAAGCGTCAAAACCGCAAGGCCGCCGGCAAGCAGCGATCGATCCATAGCATCCTCCCGAGAATTTAGGGCCGCAAAATGAGGATGTCGGCCCAGAACTGCAAGCCTTTTAACATGAATTCCCGTCAATGCGCCGCAATTGCCGTTTGCGCCCCGCCGCCTATAACTGATCCATCTCCGGCTTGCCGTTAAGATGGATCGATTGGATCGATAATGCTGCGTTCCGCCCTCGTCCTTTTTCTCTCCATGCTGGCTACAGCCACGATGGCCGCGCCGCCGCGCGCCGTCGTTTACGATTTCGAATTGATCGACACGAGCCTCACCGGCGAAATGAGGGGCGTCAACAAGCAGGAGACAGCCCGCTTGGCCAAGCTGGCGCCGCTCCTGCGCGAAAAGCTCGCCGCTTCCGGCCGCTACGAGATCGTCGATCTCGGGCCAGAGGACGCGACCGCCAAGGCCGCCAATCTCCAGGCTTGCGGCGGCTGCGATGTGGCGATCGCCAAGAAACTCGACGCCGATCTGTCGATCACCGGCACCGTGCAGAAAGTGTCGGAACTCATCCTCAACATCAATATTTACGTGCGCGACGTGAAGACCGGCGGATTGACCGATGCCTATAGCGTCGATATCCGCGACAATACCGATCAAAGCTGGGCGCGGGGTCTCGATTATCTCATCCGCAACCGCCTCCTGGCCGAGCCGGAGAAGGCCGCGCAATGACGCTCATGCTCGCCAGCGTCACCGGACCGGCCGAGGCCGAAATCGCCATTGCCGGCGGTGCCGATCTCATAGATCTCAAAGATCCGTTGCGCGGCGCTTTTGGCGCTTTGCCGGTGGCAGTGGTGAGCGAGACCGTCAAAATCATCGCGGGCCGCAGGCCTGTCAGCGCGGTTGCCGGCGATATTCCTATGGAGCCGGCGGCGCTTTTCGAGGCCGCGAGCCGCATGGCGGAGACCGGCGTCGATTATGTGAAAATCGGCTTTCAGCCGGGCGAGACCCTTGCTGCCTGCATCGAGGCTTTGGCGCCCTTGACGGCCAAGGTCCGTCTCGTTGCCGCTTTCTTCGCCGATCAAGACCCGCTCGATTTTACGGCGCTCAGCCTTCTCGCACGGCATGGCTTCAAGGCGGCCATGCTCGATACGGCCGAGAAGGGCGCGGGCCGGTTGATGACGCATCTTGGCATCGCCGATCTCGCCCGGTTCGTCGAAGCCTGCCACGAAGCCTCGCTGCTCTCCGGCCTCGCTGGCGCGCTCGAGACGCCGGATATCGCTCGCCTGCTCTTGCTGCAGCCGGGCTTTCTAGGGTTCCGCGGCGCGCTCTGTCAGGCAGGCCGCCGTACAGCCGGCATCGATCCGGAAGCGGTCAAGATCGTGCGCGATCTCATTCCGCGCGAAGCGGCATCGAGCGAATTCGGCATGGGGCCGAAGGTCGATTGGCGTTTGCTGGCGGCGCGAGGCTATGCGGCGCCAAGCGAAAAGACCGGCGAGACCGACCGGGTCTTCGTCCATGATCTCGTGATGCCGGTCGCCATCGGGGCCTATGATTTCGAACGCGGCCATACGCAGCGCGTCCGTTTCAACATCGATGTCGATATCCGCCGCGCGAGCACGCAAGCCGAAGATATGCGCGATGTCTTCTCCTATGATCTCATCGTCGATGCGATCAAGCTGATCCTGAGCCGTGGTCATGTCGCGCTGGTCGAGACGCTGGCCGAACAGATCGCGGCGGCGCTTCTGGCGCATGGCTCTGTCGTCGCGATCAAAGTGCGGGTCGAGAAGCTCGACGTGATCGAAGGCTGCGTCGGCATCGAAATCCAGCGCGAGCGCTCCGCCGCGGCGGCGGCCCGTGTGCCAATCTTCTCCGGCTTTTCGAGCGGTTGAAGCGTTTTCGAGCGAAGCGGATACCGGTTCGCGTGAAGAAAACGCGTCAGCAACGAGATCATAGAGCCTCGGCTCTGATTCTATCAGAACCGAAAAGGCTCTAAATT
>JAATEW010000249.1 GCA_015655535.1 Hyphomicrobiales bacterium
CGAAATGTTCCAATATGCCGCGACCAATTTCGGCGATGCCAATGCGCAATATAATCTGGCGCGCATGTATCTCGACGGCGGTGATGTCGTCGCCAAAGACGGCCGCCAGGCTGCGCGCTGGCTCTATCTCGCAGCCGACAAGGGCCATCCGCAGGCACAGGCGCTTCTCGGCCAGATGCTCTTCACCGGCCATGATGGCGTGCAGAAGCAGCGGGCGAAGGGCCTGATGTGGCTTTCGATCGCGCGTGACGCGGCCCTGCAATCCAAGAAAGACCAGTGGATCGTCGATCTTTACGAAAAGGCCAATGCCGCGGCGAGCGACACGGACCGGCAGGTCGCCACGATCTATCGCGACGATTTCAAGAACAGCAAGCACAACTGAACATTTTCATGCGCTCTCTGGGCGCGCGGTTGCTGCTTATGGTTAGCAGGCGCTGAAGGTCCGCGCCTTTCCGCCCGGCCCTTTCTTTCCCACCCTTAAGGTTTGAGACGGAACCCGGAACGGACCGGCGACGAATCACTGTTTTTCGAAAGTTCCGGGCCTGTTCACGCACCATCTTGTGGCGCGGGCCAATGCGCTTAACATCATGCAGATCGCGGGCTTCGCGTGAAACGCGCGGGCCGCGCGCGCGTTAAGCTCTTGTCCCATTTTGAATCGCGAGGCGGGCAGTGGCGAGCATTCGTGTCGGCATCGGCGGCTGGACCTTCGCGCCCTGGCGCGACAATTTTTATCCGCGCGGGCTGAAGCAGGCCGACGAACTTTCCTTCGCAAGCCGGCATGTCTCGACCATCGAGGTCAACGGCACTTTCTATCGCACGCAATCGCCCGAAAGCTTTCGCCGCTGGGCGGAGGAGGTGCCGAAAGACTTTGTCTTCTCTATCAAGGCGCATCGGCTGACGACGCATCGCAAGGCGCTCGCGGAATCGGGCGATGCGATCACGCGCTTTCTCGATAGCGGTCTCGCCGAATTGGGCAAGAAGCTCGGTCCGATTCTCTGGCAATTCGCGCCGACGAAAAAATTCGAGGCGGAGGATTTCGAGGCTTTTCTGAGCTGCCTGCCGGCAAAACTGGACACGCTCAAACTGCGCCACGTCGTCGAAGTGCGGCATGAGAGCTTTTGTTGCGAAGATTTCGTCGCATTGGCGCGGCGCTACAAAGTGGCAATCTGCCTCGCGCTTTCCGATAAATATCCGCTGATCGCCGATCCGACGGCGGATTTCATCTATGCGCGGCTGCAGACGAGCCAAGCGAAAGAAGTCATAGGCTATCCGAAGAAAGAACTCGATCGCTGGGCGGGATATGCGAAGCAATGGGCGGAGGGCAAAGGGGTTGCGGAGCTGCCGTTGCTCGCGAAGCCGCCCGCCGCGAAAGCCAAGGGACTCGATTGTTTTCTCTATTTCATCGCCGGGGCCAAAGAGCGCAATCCGGCGGCGGCCATGGCGTTGATGGAGCGGCTGAAGTGAGCTTAACTCAAACCCTCATCCTGAGGAGCGAGCCATAGGGCCGACGCCCTATGGCTCGCGTCTCGAAGGGCGAGGGTTTGAAGTCAAAAATAACGCTGATCCCTCGCCCTTCGAGGCTTGCATTCAAATCGCTTACGATTTGAATGCGCACACCTCAGGGTGAGGGACCTAAGCCAGTCCACGCAACAGGCCCGCATAGAACTTCGCATAAGGCGTGCTTTCGGGATGCGCTTGCGCGGCGGCGATGATCTCATGGATCTTGATGTCTTTTCTATCCACGGCCGAAAGCACGGCTTCATGCACAGCGAGGAAGCGTTGGAAATCCGCCGTATCCGTCTTCGCCGATCCATGCAGGGCAAAGACGCGCAAGGCGCGGCTCTTGCCTTTGAGATCGATGTGGCCGAGGCAGACGAAGAGAAAGTCCGGCGCAGCCTGTACGGTCTGTTCCGAGACGATGATCGGCACGCCAAGCACTTTCGTCGCCGCTTCGAGCCGCGCCGCTATATTCACCGTATCGCCGACGATCGAATAGTCGAAGCGGTGCTGCGATCCGATATTGCCGACAAAGACTTCGCCGGACGAAATGCCGATGCCGATATCAATCGGCTGATGCGAGCGGCCGGCTTCTATCGTCTCGGCCGCGACTTTCGCGTCGATCAGAGCGACGGCCTCGCGCATGGCGAGCGCCGCGCGGCAGGCATGTTCGGCATGGCGGGGAACATCTGTCGGCGCGTTCCAGAAGGCCATGAGGCCGTCGCCTATATATTTGTCGAGCGTGCCGTTTTCATTGAGCACGATCTCGGTCAGCGGCGTGTGCAGCATATTGAGAAATTGCACGACCTCTTGGGCGGTCAGTGCTTCGGCCCGCGCGGTGAAATCGCGAATGTCGCTGAAGAGCACCGTCACATCTCTTGCTTCGCCGCCGAGCCGGAGACGCGACGGATCCTCCGCCAGCCGCTCGACGAGCGCAGGCGCGAGATAGCGGGCGAAGGCCTGACGCACGAAGCGTCTTTGGCGTTCCGAGCGCCGGTAGACCGAGACCGTCATGGTCGTATAGGAGGCAAGCGATGTCGCCGCCGGCAGCAGCGGGTCGAACAGAAGGTCGGCCCGTTGGAAAGCGAGAAAGCTCGCACCGGCGAACCCCATGATGACATAGACGGTCAAAAGCGCCGCCGCTATCGGGTTGGCGAAACGCGCAAGCAAGCTTGTGACGATCCCGCCGAGCACAAGCAAAATGGCCTCAAGCCCCGGCGCATAGTCCGGCCGCGCCAGATGGGCGCCGGAAGCGATATGCTCGATCACTTCGGCATGAATATCGACGCCGGGGACGGCGGCTTCCAAGGGCGTCGAGCGAATGTCGGTTTGCGCGGCGGCACTGGAGCCGATGAGCATGATCTTGTCGCGGATATCGTCGGGCTCGGCGAGCCCGTCGAGCACGCGCCATGCCGGAATGCGGCGGCCTGCTTGCGTTCCGGCGAAACGCACGCGCACCATGCCGTCCGATTCCGTATCGATCAGGGCATTGCCGATCTTGACCGAAATAATGCCGGTCGACGCGCCATAGGCCTGCGCGCCGGAGGCATTCGAGGATTTCACGATGATCGTATCGGCGCCTTGGGCTACGCGCAAAGCTTCGGTGTCGAGCGAAGGCACCATCACGGGGGTGCCGCCGGCATTGTCGGCGGCGAAGAGCAAGGGCGCCTTGCGCACGATGAGATCGCGGTCCGGCAGCCAGTTGATGGCGCCGAGGCCAGCCGTCTTTTCGGTGAGACGCGGCAGCGGCAGAATGGCGCTGTGAAACCGCGTCAAGAACAGGATCGGATCGTCGCCGAGCGTCGCAAACCCGGTCTTGACCGGGATATCGCGCGGCTCGCCCTCGAAGGTCAGCACGAAGGCGAGGGCCGAAGGCATCGTGCCCAAGGCCTCCGCCAGGCTGTCGGTCTTGATCAGGCCTTTGGCGACAAGCGCGTCGCGAAAAGCGTCGCGCTCCGGAATATCGGGCAATTGCGTCAGCATGTTTTCCGGCGTGAGGCGGTCGCGTTCCGCGAAGAGCACGTCGAAGACAATGGCTGCCGCGCCGAGCCCGCTGAGCTTTTCGGCAAGGTCCGAAAGGCGGCTGCGCGGCCAGGGCCATTGCCCGAGCTTTTCGAGCGAGGCATCGTCAATGTCGATGACGCGGACGGGCAGATCGGGCGTCCAGGTGCGCGGACTGAGGCGCTGATAATTATCGAAAATGAGATTGCGGAGATTGTCGGCGACGGGCGGATTGGCAAAGCAGATCGCAAGGCCGATGGCGATCGGCGCGCACCATAGAGCCGCGCCGAGGCTCGCGCGCCAAAGCTTCGCCAACCGATCTCTCAGTCCAAGGATCAGCGAAGCCTTGTCCACGCGTCACGCGAGATCGATGCGGATCGGCACGTGATCCGACGGCTTGTCCTCGGCGCGGCGCTCTTTGTCGATCGTGACTTTCAAAAGCCTGTCGGCTGCCTGCGGCGACAAGAGGAGATGATCAATCCTGATCCCTTTATTGCGCTGCCAGGCGCCGGCTTGGTAATCCCAAAACGTATAGAGACCGGCATCGTCCGTCGTCGCGCGCAAGGCGTCGGTCAGGCCGAGATTGAGCAGCGTGCGAAAGCGTGCGCGGGTGTCGGGCAGGAATAGCGCATCATTGACCCAGGCGGCGGGATCAGAGGCGTCGCGCGCGTCCGGGATGACATTATAATCGCCGGCAAAGACCAGCGGCTCTTCATAGGCGAGCAGCGCCTTCGCATGGGCGATGAGCCGGTCCATCCAGCCGAGCTTGTAAGGATATTTATCCGTGTCAGGCGGATTGCCATTGGGCAGATAGAGGCAGGTGACCCGCACGACGCCCGCGCCGTCCGGAATGATCGCCTCGATATAGCGCGCATGTTCGTCGCTCGGGTCGCCCGGCAGGCTGCGCGTCACCTCGGGCGGGGCCTTGGAGAGGATCGCGACGCCGTTGAAGCCTTTCTGGCCGTGGGTCGCCACATTATAGCCGAGCGCCTCGACCTCCAGGCGCGGGAAGGCCTCGTCGACGCATTTGATTTCCTGCAGGCAGAGAACGTCGGGGCCAACATCCTTCAAATAGCGAAGCAGATGTTCCGTCCTTTGCCGGACGGAATTGACGTTCCAGGTGGCGATTTGCACGGCGGTCATCCTCCAGCGGCGCATCGGTCATTTCAATTGACCGAATGTATACGCTTCGCGCCCGGAAGACATCCTAACGAAAAACGCATCCGGGTTGCCCCGGATGCGTCGCCTTCAGCCTATCGAGACTATATCAACGATGCCAATGGTGCCAATGATGATGCCAGTGGCGATGGAAATAGGCGGAGCGGCCGGTCACGAGAGCCGGAGCCTTCGTGGCGATGCCGGGCTTTTCGGGCGCAGCCGGCATTTGGGCGGCATCCGCGGTGGCGGCCATCAGGCCGAATGCGACGAGGCTGAGAGTGATTTGGCGAATCATTGAGATCTCCTTTGGAGCCCTTGTGAAAGCACCCGGAGCATGAAATCGGGGGAAAAACCATGCTCCGGGCGGGATTGCTCCAAAGCCACAATCGCAAATATGAGCTGACGGCTGCCTGAACCCGCCCGTCATCTCCCGTTCAGATTGCAAGCCCGTATGGTTTAGCCTCGAAGCATCGGACCCAAAAGTGGCAACCGGTTTTGGGATTAATCCGAAGCTCAAAACAAATTAGCCCCAACGGCGATGCGACCACATCCATTGCTCAGGATGCCGGCGGATCGTGCGCTCGAATTCGCTTTGCAACGAAGCGGTGGCGGCGAGAATATCGGCATCCCGATCGTCGGTTCTCGGCACTTTGATTTCGATCAGGCGAATGGTGAAGCGCACGCCGGGCTTGCGGACGATTTCGCCAGCGTAAAGCTTCACGTCATAGGTCCGCGCGATCATGGCGGGGAAGGGCGTAGATGGCGCGAGATGCCCGAAGAACGGGACGCGGAGGCCGCGGAAATCGCGCTGGTCGGCGAGCATGGCGATCGTGCCGCCCTCCCGCGTATGGCGGATCAATTGGCGCGCCGTCTGCGAGTTTTTAGGATAGAGGCCGCCCGGATATAAAAAGCCGCGCATCTTGCGCACTCGCGCATCGACCAGCGGATTCTTGATGCGCTGATAAACTCCGGCCGGTTGGGTTTTGGCACGCGCCGTGATAGCGAGCACGGCGATCTCCCAATTGGCTTGATGCGGCGCGCAGAAGACGCGGCCTTCTCCCGGTGCCATCGCGGCGAAGACGTCCTGGCTTAACATCTCGACGCGATGGCTTGCCGCCAGCTCGGCGAGACGAAAGGACTCGGCAAAAGTCTGCCCGAGATTTTCCCACATATCCAAGGCAATCGCGTCGCGTTCCGCCTGGGTCTTTTCCGGAAAGGCCTTGCCGAGATTGGCCAGCGCGCGTGTATGGCGGCGCCCGATGCGAGGGCCGAAAAAGCGCCAGACACGGCCGGAAAACCAGGATGCCGCCTCGATCGGCAAGGCGGTCAGGATGAAACCCGCCAAAACGAAGGCCATATCCTCTAGTCTGTAACGCAGGGAGGATTGGCCGAAACCCATGGATCGAAAAGGCCCCTGTGTCGTCTACCAGATGCTTACTGAGGCGTATGAAGGGGGAATGAAGATCAAGTCAAGCGCTGAGGCCGGCTTGGACGCGTCCGCCGAAGGGCAGGCTCGTTGGTCCCCGCTGGCCCTGAAGGCTGTGGCCGCATCAAGCGGGGCAGGTGCCCATGCGGAAGAATGCCTTCGCGCATGATGGCGCGGCGCAATGGGCCGATCATCGCGAAGGCCAGAAGCCCGGCACTGCGCAGAAAATCGACCGGGATCAGATCCGTCAGCAGGGAGCGGTTGAGCACATCGATTCCAAGCGTGCGCACGGAAATATCGCTGCGCCGTTCGACGCTATAGGGCGCGAGCGTCGCGGCGGTGCCGATGTCGCGGCCGAGCCTTCGCGCATCTTCGAGAATTTCGACGAGATTGGCAGTATCGCGCAGGCTGAGATTGAGGCCCTGTGCGGCAAGCGGCGGAAAGACATGCGCGGCCTCGCCGATGAGCGCAATACGATGCCCGGCGAGGCGGCCGACGCGCAGCCCCGTCATCGGAAAAAAGCCTGGCTGTCCATCGAGACGCATCGTGCCAAGAAAGCCATGGATCTGGCTCTCGATTTCGGCGGCAAGCGCATCGGGCGCAAGCGCCGCGCGGCGCTTCGCGTCGGCGCTGCCCATCAGCCAGACGAGGGAGGACCGGTTCGGCGCACCGTCTTTCGCCGGCAAAGGCACTAAAGTGCAGGGGCCCGAACGCGTATGAAATTCGGTCGAGATCTGCCGGTGCGGCTGTTGGTGCGCAAGGAAAACGGTCAGTGCGACCTGCGGATAAGTCCAGGCACGGGCGCCGATGCCGGCCTTGCCGCGGGCAAGAGACTTTCTGCCGTCGGCGGCGACAAGCAGCTTGGCTTCGAAAACTGTGCCGTCTTCCGCGGTCGCGCGAACGCTGTCCTTCTCGAAGGCGATATCGTTCAGAAAGCCTTCGTGCAGCGTGAGATTGGGCCGCGCTTTGGCGATCCCGGCCAACGCCTCGACCAGCGCATTATTTTCGATATTCGCGCCAAAAGCCGGAAGCCCGATCTCGCTCGCGGAAAAGGTAACCGTGCGTGCCCGAATGGCCGCGCCCGTGTCGTCGATCATGCTGATCGTTTCGATCGGCGCGGCGAGCGGCGTCAATTGCGGCCAAAGTCCGAGCGCCCGATAGAACCGCAAGGAGCCTTCGAAAAGCGCGACGGTGCGTCCATGCGCTCCGAAATCGAGGCGGCCGATACAGAGCGTTTGAAAGCCCGCATCGGCCAAGGCGATCGCGGCCGACAGACCGGCCGCGCCGGCACCCGCAACGATGATGTCTGGCGCCGGAAACTCCTGACCCATATTTCCTTCTTCCAACGGTCGCCTGGCGCGTGTCTTGCTGCTTGGGCGAGCCGCCCGAGCGGAAGATGCTTTGGGTCAGGACCAAATAGCCACGTCATTGCGAGGAGCAAAGCGACGAAGCAATCCAGGGAGAGACAGAAAGCCTGGTTCTGGATTGCTTCGCTACGCTCGCAATGACGTTTGGACCTTCAGTGCACCCTAGCGCTTGTCGGCGGCAATATAGTCGCGGAGTGGCGCGCCGGTATAGAGCTGGCGCGGCCGGCCGATTTTCTGGCCCGGATCCTCGATCATTTCCTTCCATTGCGCGATCCAGCCGGCGGTGCGCGCAACGGCGAAGAGAACCGTGAACATCGATGTCGGGAAGCCCATCGCCTTCAGAGTGATGCCGGAATAGAAATCGATATTCGGATAGAGCTTCTTCTCGACGAAATATTCGTCGCTCAAGGCGATTTTCTCGAGTTCCTTCGCGACTTCGAGAAGCGGATCGTCCTTCTTGCCGAGCTCGTTCAAAACCTCGTGGCAGGTCCGCTGCATGATCTTCGCGCGCGGGTCGTAGTTTTTATAAACGCGATGGCCGAAGCCCATGAGCCGGAAGGGATCGTTCTTATCCTTGGCGCGCGCGATATATTTCGGAATATTTTCGGCTCTGCCGATTTCCTCGAGCATCTTGAGCGCCGCCTCATTGGCGCCGCCATGCGCGGGACCCCAGAGACAAGCGACTCCCGCGGCGATACAGGCAAAGGGATTGGCGCCAGACGAGCCGGCAAGCCTGACCGTCGACGTCGAGGCATTCTGCTCATGGTCGGCATGCAGGATGAAAATACGGTCGAGCGCCCGGGCGAAGATCGGATTGACCTTATATTCCTCGCACGGCACGGCGTAGCACATGTGCAGGAAATTCGAGGCGTAATCGAGCGAGTTCTTCGGATAAACGAAGGGCTGGCCGATGTTGTATTTATAGGCCATGGCGGCGAGCGTCGGCATTTTGGCGATCAGCCGCATGGAGGCCACCATGCGCTGGTTCGTATCCGAAATATCCGTCGAGTCGTGATAGAAGGCCGAGAGCGCGCCGACGCTGGCAACCATCACAGCCATTGGATGCGCGTCGCGGCGGAAGCCCTGAAAGAAGCGCGCCATTTGCTCATGCACCATCGTGTGGCGCGTGATGCGACGTTCGAAATCAACCTTCTGCGTGGGCGTCGGCAATTCGCCGTAAAGCAGCAGATAGCAGGATTCGAGATAGTCGCCATGTTCGGCAAGCTGCTCGATCGGATAGCCGCGATAGAGCAGAACACCCTCATCGCCGTCGATATAGGTAATCTGGGATTCGCAGCTCGCCGTCGACGTGAAGCCGGGATCGAAGGTGAACATCCCGGTTTGCGCATAAAGCTTGCCGATATCGACGACAGAGGGACCGATCGATCCCGTTTTAACGGGCATATCGACCTTATGATCGCCAATGCTGAAAGATCCGGTCGTCTCGCTCATGTAAGCCGCCCTCGATGTGCCCGAACTGGCATGCCATTACGTGGTGCCGAACATGCGTTTCGACATCCCCGCAAAGGTTGAGATTTCGAGCATCCCCTAGTGTGTTGCACTGCAACACACCTACATGAGGATTTGAATTCGTCAAGCGACCGGTTGCCCGGCCATTAGTCTGATTGATCTTGTAACCGCCCTAGGCTTTCTTCGCGCCCCAAAACTTCGAGCACATCGAAAATACCGGGCGAGGTCGAGCGTCCGGTCAGCGCCGCGCGCAGAGGCTGGGCGACCTGGCCAAGCTTGACTTTGGTTTCCTCGACATAATTTCGAACAACCTCTTCCATCGCGGCCGCCGTCCAGCCGGGCAGGGCGGTGAAGCGCGGAATCAAGTGCTTGAGATGGGCGCGGCCTTCGGCGGACAGAATGGTCTTTGCCTTGTCGTCTACAGGCAATGGCCGTTCCGCGAAGAGAAAATTGGCACCGTCCAAAAGTTCAATCAAGGTTTTCGCGCGCTCTTTCAAGCCGGGCATGGCGCGCAAGAGTTTGGCACGCATGGCGGCATCATATTTTTGCAGGATGGGCTCGGCATTCGGCAGAAAGGGCAGGGCGGCATCGAGCGCCTTCAGTAGATCCTCATCCGTGCTCGAGCGCATGTAATGGCCGTTCATGCTTTCGAGCTTGACGAAGTCGAAGCGCGCGGCCGAGCGCCCGACATGGGCGAGATCGAAAGCCTCGATCATCTCCTCGGTCGAGAAAAATTCCTTGTCGCCTTGGCTCCAGCCGAGGCGCACGAGGTAATTGCGTAAGGCATCGGGCAAATAGCCCATGGCGCGATAGGCATCGACGCCGAGCGCGCCATGGCGCTTCGACAATTTGGCGCCGTCCGGCCCGTGGATCAGCGGAATATGCGCCATGGCCGGTACGTCCCAGCCGAGCGCCTGATAGATCTGCATCTGCCGCGCCGCATTGGTCAGATGATCGTCGCCGCGAATGATCTGCGTGACGCCCATGTCGTGATCGTCGACGACGACGGCGAGCATATAGGTCGGCGTGCCGTCGGAGCGCAG
>JAATEW010000173.1 GCA_015655535.1 Hyphomicrobiales bacterium
CCGTGAGGAGAAGGATCGGGACTTAACCAAAACGCTGTTCCTGTTTCAGTATCTTCATTATTGAAATGCCGTCGAGTTTCGGCATCATGATGTCGTGCAGGATAAGGTCGGGGAGTGGTTCGCGGGCCTGGGTCAGGGCCTCTTCGTCGTCCGCGGCGGTCACGACCTCATAGCCATGCGCCTCGAGGCGCATGCGCATGATGTCGAGATTTTCGGGAACATCGTCGACCGCAAGAATACGCGGCGGGCTGCGCACTGTTTCCACCCTCTAAAAAACTGCCAGGTACAATATTACCTGAAAAACGTCGAGATTCGTCGAGTTTTTGGTCTTAGGCCGCTTGTTTAAGACAAGGTGGGGCGTTTCGGGCGCATGTGTATTGGACCTGCCCGAAGTTTTCCGGATTATGTTTAGGCCGCGCGGCGCTCCTGGTTGACGCGGATCGGGATCAGAACCCGGAAAATCGAGCCGGTACCGGGGGCGGACGTCACGCTGATCGTGCCGCCATGCATGTCGACGAAGCGTTTGCTGATCGAGAGCCCGAGCCCGGTCCCGCCTTTGATCCGGGTGCTCGTATTGTCGGCCTGCTGGAAAGCCTCGAAAATCCGGGCTTGATCCTCGGGTGCGATCCCAGCGCCCGTGTCTTCCACGCAGAGTTCGAAATCCTCGTCGATCACCTTGGCGCGGATGGTGACGCCGCCGGTCTCGGTGAACTTGATCCCATTGCTCACGATGTTCAAAAGCACTTGCGTCAGGCGCCGCTCATCGCCGAAGCCCGCCGGAAGATTGTCGGCGATCTCTTGAGTCACCTTGAGGCCCTTGGCATGGGCGAGCGAGCCGGTGGTGCCGACGACGGCTTCGATGACATTTCGCATCGAATAGGCTTCGAGCATCAATGACATTTCGCCGGCCTCCATTTTGGAGAGGTCGAGAATGTCGTTGATGAGGCCCAAGAGATGCGTGCCATTGCTCTGCACGCGCGCGATGATGGGTTTGGCGCGTTCCGGCAATTCGCCGTAAAGCCCGTCCTGCAAAAGCTCGGCATAGCCCAAAACCGCGTTGAGCGGGGTGCGGAGCTCATGGCTCATATTGGCGAAGAACAGCGATTTATGCTCGCTCGCGATCGCCAATTGGCGGCCTTTTTCCTCGACTTCGTGGAAGAGATGCGCGTTGTTCATCGCGAGCACGCATTGGTTCGCGAAGGACTGCATGAGCGCGACCGTGTTGGCTGGAAACCGCCCAGGCGTGCGGCGTTCCACGATGAGGACGCCGAGCACGTCGCGCGAGCCGACGAGCGGCACGATGAGAGCCGATTTGAATCCGGCCGCGAGTGTCGCGGCGCGCAAGGGAAAATCCATGGCATCGGCGATCTGCGGGATCTGGATCGGTTTCTTATGCGCGGCGATCTCGCTCAAAAGACCGTCGATGCGATTGAGCCGCACCGCCCGGATGGCCTGCACGAAACCTGGGTCAAGTCCATGCGCTTCGGCGAGCTTGAAGGAGCGCAGATCGCGGTCGAAACTATAGATGGCGCCGCCCTCGGCCTGGGCGAGATCGGCGGCGCGCCCGACGATGGTCGCGAGAACGTCGGTCAGATCGAGAGACGCTGCGACCGAGCGCCCGACCTCGTCGAGCGCCAATAATTCGCGGATGGATTGCTCGAGCTGGCGCGTCCGCTCTTCCACCTTCTGCTCCAATTTCGCGTAAGAATCCTGGAGCTGCCGCGCCATACGGTTGAACTCGTTGGCGAGGGATTCGATCTCGTCGCCGGTATGGACATCGATCGTATGATTGAAATTGCCGGCGGCGAGTCGCGAGGCGCCGGCCTCAAGCGCTTTGATCGGAACCGTCATGCGCCGGGCCAGCAGAACGCTGGTGGCGATGCAAAGCGCCAGGCTGAAGGCGAAAAGCCAGAGCAGCCGCGCAAGAAGCGCATAGACCGGCCCATAGGCCTGCGACAGCGGCGCTTCGACGAACAGGTACCAGTTCAGGCCGGGAATGGGCGCATAGGCCGAAAGCACCTCTTCGCCGTCGAGGTTCTTGCCGATCTCGACGGGGTGTTCCGCGGCTTTCATGGCGGCGACGACCTGCGGCAGATGCGAGAAATCGGCATGGCGGGACGCGAGCACCGCATTGGCATGGGTGATGAGACGGCCGTCCGCCGTCACGATATAGGCATAGAGGCCGAAGTCCGCCTGAATGCCGTTGACGATATCCGACAGGTAGCGAAGCTCTATATCGGCGATCGTCACGCCGCCGCGATTGCCCGGATGCGCCATGAAGAGCTGCATGCGCGGACCGTTCGGCGTGAAGCGGACCGGGCCGAATTGCGGCTTGTCGATCTGCGCCGAGCGAAACGCTTGCGTTTAATCGGCTTCTGTCGCGGTGTCCGATCCGTCACGCGAGAGATTGAGAACCAGGCGGCCGGAGCCGTCGAGCTGCGCAATTCCCGCGATCGCCGGCGTATGTTCGAGGATCGTCTCGTCGTCGGCGCGGCGCTGCTCGGAAATGACCGAACTCGCCCGCGTCGCCCAACTGATCTGTCGCTCCATCTCGGCCAGGAACTGCTCGACCTTGAGCGCCGCGGCGTCAGCCTTCTCGCCCTGCGCGTGCAAAAGCGCGTGTTTCGTGTCGCGATAGGTAATCCAGATATCCGTCGCGCCGATGATCGCGAGGACGAAAATCATCAGCCCGACGAATGAGGTGACGTATTTCCCGAAAAGCGTGCGCCGCCAGGGCCGATTGAGGTGAAGGTTCACCGCGAAATAGTCTCACCAATGTCCGCAGGCTGAATTTCGCTGCAAAGTGTCATACTCCGGACCGTTCGGCAAAGCAGCGGCAAGGAATACCGCCAGCCGCGGCTTGGTCTTATCGAAACGGGTTAACGCCCGGCATTGCGTGGATCCACGAATTTGCGGTTGCGCTGGCCGGTTGCGCCTTGTCTGCCGGACGGGTCCATCATGCCGCCGCTGCCGCCAAGGAGCCCGCCCAGAAGATCGCCCATGCTTTTCATCGTTTCCGCGTCCGGTATTTGGCCGTTGGCTAATACGCCAAGTCCGCCTTTTCCGCCGCCCGTGCCACCGCCGAGCATCTCCTGACCCAGCGTCGAGAGCTTGTCGATCGCATGCGGATCGTTCAGCAGGCCGCTGAGATCGGCTGAGACCTGCGGATCGGTCCAAGATCCGCGGACGAGAATGGCCGCGCCGAGATCGAGCGGAGAGACCGATGCCTGCTGCTTCGCCGCGGCGGCATCCCGGCCGGCCTGGGTCACGACCTTCGGCTCGAAGCGCAGATCGAAGGTCTGGTCGGTAAGCCCGACGCTGCCTTTGCCGCGCGCATCGATGATCGGGCTCGTGGCATGAAGATCGTTCGTTGCGGCCATGCCGTCTTTGATCACGAAAGTGCCGTCGAGCGCCGTCACATCGATGCGGTTCGACAGGCTCTGCCAAGCGGGCGGCAGATAAGCGAGCACGGTGCGCAAAATCGAAGGGGCGTTGATCCCGGTGATCGCGCCATCGTGGAAATGCAGGCGGCTCGTGCCC
>JAATEW010000339.1 GCA_015655535.1 Hyphomicrobiales bacterium
CACCGTGTCCGAATCCGAATCATGTCCGGTCAGCATGATGATCGGCGCGGAAAAACCTTTCTCCCGCAGAAGCCGGACGGCTTCGCGCCCATCCATGTCGGGAAGGCCGACGTCCATCAAAACGAGATCCGGCTGCTCCGATTCGGCGGTGGCCAGCGCGGCCTCGCCGCTCGACGCATGGACGGCGGAGAATTCTTCGTGCAAAGCAATTTGTTCTGCCAAAGCCGCGCGAAGATCTTCATCGTCGTCGGCAATCAGGATCTTGCGAACCTGCATCATGAAACATTCCTTGTGGAACCGCGTGAAGCCGCGACGAGGCGCGACTGGGGGGATGCGCGATCTAGTCGATAGCGTGGCCAATCCAGGCCTCGCTTGCAAGGGGATAGCACCGAAAAAACCTTCCACTTCGTCAGGATATGCGCGTCCGCGCCCATCTTCCACTCGCTCAAGGCTTGGTTGTCCCGAAACGGGACGCAAAGCTATGGCGCAGCTTGTTGTCATGAAAAAGGCGACCAAAGGCGACGGTCAAGCCACAATGCAAGGGCATTTGCGGGCCGGCCTCGTAACGCTGCCTTGCGCGATCGGCGCCTCCGGCATCAAGCATGACAAGCGCGAAGGCGATCGCGCGACGCCGGCCGGAACTTGGCCTTTGCTGAATGGTTTCTATCGACCCGACCATGAGCCGCGTCTGAAAGCTTGGCTGCCATTGCGGCGGCTGCGCATGGATATGGGCTGGTGCGACGATCCGTCGTCCGCCGTCTACAACAGACCCATACGTCTGCCTTTTTCCGGCAGCCATGAGCGCATGTGGCGGGACGACGGTCTCTATGATGTGGTGATCGTGCTCGGCCATAATCTTCACCCGCGCCGCAAGAATGGCGGCAGTGCGATTTTTCTCCATTGCGCGCGCGACGATCTTAAGCCAACCGCCGGCTGTATCGCGCTGCGGCCGGCCGACATGCGCCGGCTGCTGCCGCGGCTGTCGGCGAAGACGGTGCTCACCGTGCGATGACGAGACTTATCGGCCAATGACGATGTCCGGCTCTTGCACCTGCACGAGCTTGCCGGGATCTTCGGCCGAGCCTGCCGCGATCACGAGATAACGCCGCGGCACTTCCTTATCGCCTTTGACGATCTGGCGAATCGGTCCGACCGCGTTGACGATGGCCGATCCCGCCGGATTGGTCTCGAAGCTCGCGAGCGCCTGGATCGGACCGCTGCCATCGGCATGATCGACAAGGCCTAAAACGTAATGTTGTTTTGGCTCAAGCCCCGTCACGGCGGCTTCCAGAACTTGGATCAGACCCTGGTCGAAGAGGGACACGCTGGTCGGTGCTTGAACATGCGACGGCGCCTTGGTCGGCGGTGCAAGGTTGATATGCGTGGCCATGCCCGCGGTGCCGAGCGGCTCCAGCCCGTCCGTCCCGGTGCCGTCCGGTACGGCGTCCGGCACATAGGTCACGGCTTGCGGTGCCTGGCCGATCGGCACGGTGGCGATCACCTTGTTGGTCAGCGCGTCGATCGCAGTCATTTTGTCGTCGTTCTCGAGCCCGACATAGACGCGCGTGCCATCGCCCGACGGCCAGACGCCATGCGGCAGTTTGCCGACCGGAATCGTTGCAACCTTTGAGAAATCGTCTGTGCGGAAGACCTGCACTTGGTTCAGCCCTCCGATGGTCACATAGGCGAACTGGCCGTTCGCATTGCGCACGATATTGACGTGATTGGTGATCGGTCCGGTATCGAGCGTCTTGAGCAACGCGAAGGGCGGCTTGGCGTCGAAGACTTGCGTCTTGCCGCTATCTTTCAACGTGAACCAGACCTGCTTGCCGTCGGGTGTCGCTGCGATATTCGGGCAGAAGGGGCTCGCCTGTTGCAACCTCGCGACGATCTTGTGATCGGCCAAGGTGACGAAATCCGTCTCGGGATTGAAGGAGGAACAGACAAATCCATGGGTGCCGTCCGGCGAGAAGATCTGCATGCCGGGGCCGGCCGGCGTGACGATGCGGGTCTTTTCCGCGAAGGTCTTTCCGTCGAGCACGGCGACATAGTTTTCGCCGCGCACGGTGACCCAGACCTCGCTGCCGTCGGGCGTGAAGAAGGCTTCATGCGGCGAGCGGCCGACATAGGTGATGTGCTTCACCTGATTGGTCGCCGTGTCGATGAAGGCGACGGAATTCGAGCCGATCGAAACGACGGCGATGGTATGATGATCGGGCGAGAAGCCCATGCCGTGGACCAGCAATTGGCCCTTATAGAGCGGGCTGAAATTCATCGGCTGCGGATCGCCGAGGCGAATGACGCCCAAGAGCTTGTTGTCGGCAGGGTCGATGACCGAAACCGTGTTCGAGAACTGTTCGGCAGCGTAGACACGGTCATGATGACTGACGGGGATATCCGGCGCGGTGTCGGACGCAGGCGCCTGGCCGGCCCATGCGGAACCTGCCCAAGCAGAAAAAACCGAGGTGAATAAAGTGCCGCCAAAAAGCACGGCTGAGACATGACGGACCATTTATGGCTCCTTGTGGCTGTGAGAATGGGCGGGGGCCGCGAGATTGGAAGGCTGGTCGGGTGCCGCGGCCGGCGGCGGCAGGGGCTGACCCAGAGCCAGCCGCATGGCCACGATTTCCTGCTGCTGTTCGACGATGATTTCCTGCGCGATCCGGCGCAGCTGTTCGTTATGTCCGTAGCGCAACTCGGCCTGCGCCATGTCGATCGCGCCTTGATGATGCGGGATCATCATCGCCGTGAAATCCCGATCGATGTCGCCGGAGGGCTTTGCATTCATGCCCGCCATCATCTTGTCCATCGCGGCATTGTTTTCAGTCAGGAACTGGGCCTCGTCCGAAGGGCGCGGCGCAGAGCTCGCAGGCGCGGCAAGGCAGATCGCCACAGCAAGAGCGAATGGAAGTTTTGCCGAAATCTCACGCTTTCGCATGTGTGCGATCCTTGAAACAGGCATCATGCCTTGATCTCGATTTTGTCTCGAACCTGATTGGAAAGCTCGTGAAGCTTTGGCTCGGGCTTGCTTGAGATCACGCCAAATCCGATCCCGTCGCGTGACCAGGCAAAGCCCGACGCATCCTTGGAGTCGAATGGCCGCATCGGCGCGTTCGTATCGATCACTTCCATGACGCGCACGAAGATGCTGATGCGGCCGCCCTGTGCATTTTCATAGATGAACATGGGCGCCACGCCTTGCTCCGTGGCGACGAGGCGGTTGCCGATAAACTTATATCCAGCCTCGGAAAGATCGGGCGCGGTGACATGCCGGGCTTCGGTGGCGTTGCTCCACCCCACTTTTTGCGTCAGACCCGCTGAAGCGAATTCGACCGGCTGGTCGCTGTCTGCGACGAACACGCGCTGTGCCACGGCCGCTTGCTGGCTGAGCGCCGTCAAGCCGGTTTGCTGACCGGAGCCATGTGCAAACCAGCCAGTCCCGGTGCCGATCGCAAGTGCGAGCAAGAGGCCCGCTGCGACGCGCTGCGGCTGCCAGGTCCGCGCCAGCCGCGCTTCCGCGAGCCTTTGAACATTGAGGCTGCTGGGCAACGGCTCTTTCGCCTTATGCGCGAGGCCCCGCCGCAGCATTTCGCTGACCTCTTGCCAACCGGCGATGCGGGCTGCCGCTTCTGGATGGCTTTCGAGATAGCGCTCGACGCGCAGCCGGTCGTCGGCATTGAGAAAGCCGTCGACATAGGCATGCAGTTCGTCTTCGGTGATCGCTTTCTCCATCGGTGTCATTTCACCCTCCGCAGTGCCGGTCTCTGCCGGCCTTCCATCGTGTCGCGCAATTTGTCTCTTGCCCGGCTCAGTCTTGACATCACGGTTCCGACCGGGATTTTGAGGATTTTCGCGGCATCGGCATATTCAAGCCCTTCCACGGCAATTAGCAGCAGAACCTCGCGCTGCTCCTCGGGTAATTGATCGAGGCCGTCGAGCGCCGCGTGCAATTCGGCCGTCGCCTGTTGCGATGCCGGAACAGACACATCCGCCTCGGCATCGGAAACGACGATCGAAGACCTGAACTGCAACCGCCGCCAGCGGCTCACGCAGAGATTGTGCATGATCGAGAACAGCCACGGGCGCATCTCGCCTTCGCCCGTCCGCTCATCCATGTGATCGAGCGCCCGCACCAGACAGTCCTGGACGAGATCATCCGCGTCGCTTTGGTTGCGCAGCAGCGCGAAGGCGTAACGCCGCAGCGCCGGAATATTCTCTTCGAGTTTCGTCAGTGCTGACATGATCTCATCCGGCGGCTCGGCTCGGCTCGATTCGGATCGAACCTCTATGGGACGCTTCGGGAAGCGGCCTATTCCAGGCTTGCGAAAAGATTTTTACGGTGTCGAGCCGCCGGCATTGAATCCCGCGATCGAAGCTCCGTAACTGCCGCTTGCCGGCTCATTGGGATCGACCGGCGGGGGAACTTCCGGCCGTAACGGAATGAGCGGATTGTGCGGAACGGGATTATAGGCACCCGCGTAAGCGCTGAATGAGGCGGCTGCTCTTGGATCGAATGCCCTTGGATTGAACGGCCGCAGCTCGGAATGACTGATGTGCGGTTTGTGAAGACGGACGTGATCCCGCGCCAGGGCCTGACTCGACAGCGCGGCGGGAAGGACGAGCATCGACGCGCACAGAACAACTGCCCTTGTGATGGCTCTTTTGCGAATGGTTGCTTTGGTCATGATCTTCAACCTCTAAAGTCGGTTCGGTTAAAATCGTTCTGGCAAAGGCGCGGCAGGAAAGCCGCGCCTTTGATGTTCCGAAATGCTTAGTCGGTGGCGTTGCCGGGACCTTCCGGATGAAAGGCGCTCGCGCCGAGATTGAGGCGGCCGCGCGTACCCGAGCGGTCAAAGCGGCTCATATCCCACAAAGACGTGCTCGCTGCGTTATCGTAGAGGGCATAGAAGTCATTGGCATGGACCGGCATGGTCCGCGACACGGAAGCCGCTGCGGCGCCGACGGAGGCTGCCATTACAAGGCCGGCAAGAGCGAAAGTGCGAATAGACGTCATTGTTCAATCCTCCAGTGCTTGGGTTCGGGAACGACGACCGATGTTTTCAACGACCGATCAATCGCGCCTATGCCCTGTAGACTCCTGAAGCGGATGCCTATTCCACTGGTCGGTGATTTTTCCGTTCAACTGAAAGTGATGGGTTTTTGCGGCAGAGATCAATTGCTCCGCTTGAGCGCGCGCTTCATGACGTCGGCGCTGCCGTCCGGGCTTAACGCCCCTGCATCAGCCTTGCGACAACTTTCGACGTATAGGCGACCATCGGAACGATGCGCGCATAATTCAGCCGCGTCGGGCCGATGACGCCGAGCACGCCGACGATGCGCTGCTGCGGGTCATGGAACGGCGCCGCGATCATCGATGAGCCCGATAGAGAAAACAACTTGTTTTCCGAGCCGATGAAAATACGCACGCCTTCGCCGCCTTCGGCGCGGCTCAAAAGGTCGATGACGTCTTTCTTGGTTTCGAGATCGGCGAAGAGAAGCCTGATGCGTTCCAGATCCTCGATCGCGTTCAGATCTTCGAGCAAATTGGCCTGGCCGCGCACGATGAGCTGCGGCGCGTGTCCGGCGGCATATTCGCTCCAGCTTGCAAGCCCCGTGGCGATCAGCCGTGCCGTCAACTCGCCCAGTTCCAATTCGGCTGCCTGGCGCGACGCCTCGATCTCGATTTTGACTTCGGTAAGCGTACGGCCTCTGATCCGGGCATTGAGGAAATTGCCGGCTTCGATCAGGGCCGAGGGAGGCAGGCCATGCGGAATGGGCACGATGCGGTTTTCGACCGAACCATCCTCGCCGACCAGAATGGCAAGCCCGCGTTCGGGTTCGAGCTGCAGAAACTCGATATGTTTGAGGCGGATATTGTCCTTGCTCGTCACCACGATGCCGGCGCTTCGCGTCAGGCCCGACAACATGGTTACCGCCTCGCCGAGCACGCCTTCCATGGTCGGCTCGCTGGAGGCCGCCTTGACCTGCGCATCGATGCGCTCGCGTTCGTCCTTGCCAATATCGCCGAGCTCAAGCAAGGCATCGACGAAGAACCGCAGGCCCAGCTCCGTCGGCAGGCGGCCGGCGCTCGTATGCGGCGCATAGATCAGCCCAAGCTCTTCGAGATCCTGCATGACATTGCGGACCGAGGCCGGCGATAGAGTCATAGGCAAAAGCCGCGACAAATGGCGCGAGCCCATTGGCTCGCCACGTTCCAAGTAAGATTCGACAATGCGCCGGAAGATCTCGCGGGACCTTTCGGAGAGGTTGGCAAGAGCGCTGGCGTCGGTTTGAAAGCTCTCTCGCGTGTGATCGATCGGAACGGCCATGGTTCTAAAATGAACGGTGGCCGAGATTGTTGCAAGCCCTTCTTGGAAATGGGTGCTTTTCTATATGTGGAAGTTATTTAATGAGACTTAGACGAAGGAAAGCCGTATTCGGCGCTTAAGCGCCGATATTAAGCTTCCGCTCGCTTAACCCTCCCCATAGGAGAGGGATAGGACGAATAATCCAGATGAACGATTTCAACCTGTCCTTCACGCCGCTTTTGCCTCTGCCGCTTTTCATGGTGCTGGGGATTTGCGCGCTCGCCGTCGTCGGACTTGGCTTTTATGCGCGCCGGCGCGGCACGTTTTTGCGCGCGGTCGGTTTTGCGCTTCTATTACTCGCCTTGGCCGATCCCGCCATCGTGCGCGAAGACCGCGAGCCTTTGAAGGATGTCGTGGCGATCGTCGTCGATCGCAGCGGCAGCCAGACGATCGGCGAACGCCCGGCGCAGACGGAAAAGGCGAAAGAAGCGCTCGAAAAGAGCCTCGACGCTCTGGGTCATGTCGATGTCCGCGTCATCGAGAGCAGCCGCGCGGATGCCGACAGCGATGGGACGCAGCTCTTTTCAGCCTTGAACAATGGCCTCGCCGATGTGCCGGCCGAACGGGTCGGCGGCGTCTTCATGATCACCGACGGCGTCGTGCATGATATTCCGAAGGATGTGGAGGCGCTCGGCATCAAGGCGCCGTTGCATGCCTTGATCACCGGCCATGAGGGCGAGCGCGACCGGCGCATCGAGCTTCTGGAGGCGCCGCGTTTCGGTATCGTCGGCAAGGACCAGACGATTGAGCTGCGCGTTGACGACACCGGCAGCAAGGGCGAGCCCGTGGTCCTGCATGTGCGGCGCGACGGCAATCCCATCGCCAATGTCACGGCGCATCCGGGCGAGCGCATCCGCGTTCCGGTGCGCATCGAACATGGCGGGCAGAATGTCGTCGAGATCGAAGTCGATGCCTTGCCAGACGAATTGACGGCGATCAACAATAAGGCCGTGCTGACGATCGACGGTGTGCGCGACAAGCTCAAAGTTCTGCTCGTCTCCGGCGAGCCGCATCAGGGCGAGCGCATGTGGCGCAATCTTCTGAAGTCGGATGCCAATGTCGAATTGGTGCATTTCACGATTCTGCGGCCGCCGGAAAAGCAGGATGGCACGCCGATCAACGAACTCTCGCTGATCGCCTTTCCGACCGCCGATCTCTTCGGCCGCAAGATCACCGATTTCGACCTCATCATCTTCGACCGCTATTCGAACCAGAGCGTGCTGCCGACAATCTATCTCGACAATATCGTGCGCTATGTCCGCGACGGCGGCGCTCTGCTCTTCGCCGCCGGGCCGGATTTCTCGCGCCAGGAAGGTCTGTTCTATTCGCCGCTCGGGCGCATTTCGCCGGCGCGTCCCGACGGCAGCCTGAGCGAACGCCCGTTCCGCGCGGTGGTGACTTCCGATGGCGCGAAACATCCGGTGACGCGCGGCCTCATGGGCGCCGATCAAAACCCGCCCGCCTGGAGCCAATGGTTCCGGCAGGTCAATGCGGATGTGACGCGCGGCACAG
>JAATEW010000021.1 GCA_015655535.1 Hyphomicrobiales bacterium
CGCCATTTTGGTCGGCGACGGGCTGATCTCGATCGTCCTCGCCGTCGTCAACATGCTGAAGGTCATCAAGGAACTGGAGCAGGAAGAGCCCGCCGCCGCGGCGCCGCGCTATCTCGATATGCCTTTGAACTCCGCGGTCGTCTCAGACCTGTTCAAAACCGGCTTCCACAGAGACGAGATCGATCAAAGCTTCGTGAAAAACGCCTCAACCGCCGCGAAATAAGCAAACCAACCAGGTGCAGGCGGTGCCTGCCTTAAACCTACCTCTCCGACAATGTTGCCCTTTAGCCGATTTCGGCGACATTCAGGCCCGATGATCTTCAATCGCGGCCGCGGTCATTGCCAATATGCCCCAGATGATCAGGAACCCCAGGGGCAATAATAGCGACAGGCTCGGCCGCTCGGGATATCGCGATTCCTCAGGCAGGCTCGCAGATACGAAGGTCGTCAAATAGATGCTTTGCTGTTGGGCTTTCAGCCGCGCCCTTTCCAAGGCATCCTGGGCGATCGTATAGAGCTTCTCCGCGAAGATCCGTTTCAGCTCAAGTTCCTCGAAGGTGCCGAGAGAAGCAGCGATCGTCTTTCCCTCTGCGGAATTACCGGTCAGCGTCGCCTTCAATTGCTCGATCTGACCGTCAAGCACATCGATGCGCGTCTTCAAACCCACCACCGAAGAGGCCGTCGGCGACATGGCCTTTGCGGCGACAAAATAATCATTCTCCAGCCGGATCTTCTCCGACATCGCCTCCATGAGCAATTTGGACGTGTTGGTGGCGGCCGCCGTTGGATCGATATAGCCTTGCGCGTCGCGAAATGTCCGCATGTCGAGCAAGGCGGCACGGACCTGGCCTTCCGAGCGGCGGACCTCTTCCTCGGCATCTTTCATCACCGCGCGGCGGGCGCGCAGCGACATGTCATTGGCAAGCTTCTCGCTGGCATCCAAGATAGTTTTCGCCAGCGCCTCCGAGTCGCCTGGCCGGAAGCTGCGAACCGTGAGGATGACGATGCCCGACACGGCGTCCACATAGGTCGATACCATCTTCCGCCAATAGTCGGTCAATTCCTCCGCCGATGGGCGATCCTTGAGGCGGGCCCAAAAGTCAGCCTCCGGCCGTTGAAAGATCGCCTTGACGTCGATCTTATCCGCAAGATCTTGGAGGATGGCACGGCTGCCGATGTAATTCGTGATGATATAGGCATCCTGACTGGCAAGCATCGGCAGGCCATTGCTGCCGCTGTTGAGTGACATCGAGGCGCTGCCCATCGATTTACTCTTATCGGCGCCCAACTCGAGTTGTTCGTTTCGCACAGCAAAGCGCGCTTCCGCCACGAATTGATCGGAGGCGATGAAAACGAGATAGAGAACGCTGAGCAAAGAGGGGATCACCGCGATCGCGATGAAACTCAAAATATAGCCGTTCGGCAGAGTCGAATGGGCTTTGCGCGTATGGTCGGCAGGCTCGACCTGCTTGCGCTCGGGGACACGAAGCGCCGCCGCATCGATAAAGCTGCGAAAGAGTGCCGTCGAGGTTCGGACAAGCGAACCCGTCACGAAACCCTTGGTGCGCTCCGGCTGGTGCTCCCACGCGTCTTGCACCGGTATTTGCCGCTTCTTATCCATCTGCCCCCAAAACGGCCCTTATATCGCGCCGCGGCTCCCCAGCCGGCCTTGAGACAACACTATCGCGGCACCAAGGGGTACTCGAGCGTCAACCGCGCGGCCTAAGGAAGCCATGGCCGGATCACGACGGTTTAGCGCGACCGCAAACCGGACTTTGCTTTGCTTTATGGTGATTTATTGAAAGCCGCATCAACGTATTGATAAAGTTCCAAGTCTTTTTCAAGAAGCATATCGATTTCGCGGCTGTTCCTCAACAATTGCGCCAATGGGGCGACCGTAGGGAATGCCGGAAGTTGCGGCAGAGACGCCGGATCGATCTCAAGCAGTTCGGCGAAACCATTGAGGAATTTGGCCGGTTCGTGCCGCAGCCCGACAAGGGCTGAATTTGCGAGAACATCCAGAGCGAAGGCGACGGCGCCGCTTGACGGCATCTCGTCGGGGCTGCCGGCGGTGAGCTGACGCAGAAGCGGGTTCGCAAGAAGCATCCTGACATTTTCCGGCATTTGCCGGAGCGCGCGCCGCAGCGCTTTTGGATCTTCGATCGGCAAAGCTTCGGCAAATTCCATGGCCGGCACGAGCGCCGCGCTTTCGCGCATGCCGAGATGGCCGGCCCCGACCTTGCGGATCTTGCCCAGCACCAGCAGGCGTTCGGCCAGCTCCTCATAGGGGTCCTGGAGCACAATGAGCATCCGGAATCCGGCTTCGATGAAATAGGCGAAATTCTTGTACAGGATCCGCCCGCTCAAATAGACCGACTCGACATGGTTCAGCAAAAACAATTGGGTGACCGTCTCGCGGCCGAGATTTTCTATTCCCTTGGCGAAATATTGGAACCGCGCGGCAATCGCGTCGTCGAGCGTCCAAAGCGGAAAGAGATGCGTTTCCAGGCGCAAAAGTTTCTGCTTAATGTTATCCGGCTTGGCGCGGCGATAGACGAGAACATTCGTCTCGGCATCGGATAATTCGAGATCGGTCAGCTCCCGCAGGTCCGGAACCTGCGTCGTATCGAGCAGAAATCCGCATTGGCCGGTCTCATGGCGGCCAGCGCCGACAAGAGCCTCACGCTTTTCGTTGGCTGCAAATCTGTAGCGTTCCTTGCCGCCGGCGGACACGCGAATGGTCGGAACGCCTGAAAAGCCGTCGGGCACCAGATAGCCTGAGATGCGCTCTCCGAAATCGGCTTCGATGTTGAACAGCATCGTTCAGCTTTCACCCGCCGCCCAGTGGCTCAAGCCTTATAGTTTCTGATCGCGACGGCGAGGCTGCAGCAGGCTCCCCAGAACGCCAGTGTACCGGCGAGGATCGCAAAACTCATCAGCCGCCGGCGTGGATATTGCGCTTCCTGCGGCAGAACCGGCTTTACGAACGTGTTGATATACATCATTCGCCCTTCGGCAGTCAGGCGGGCGAGTTCGAGCGAGGTCGCCGCGCCGGCGTAGAGGCGCTCGGCAACCTGGTGCTCAAGATCGAGTTCGGCGAATTTCGTCATCGACGCGGCAAGTGTCGGCTCTCGCACCGAACTGAGCTTGGTATGCGTGAGCTTCGACTCAAGTTCCGCGATCTGTGTCTTGGTGGCTTCGATGCGGCTCCTCAGAGCCTGCATCTGAGGCGCCGTTTCCGTGACATATTTGAGCTGCGTCACATATTCCTGCTGCATTTGCAGCAGTGACGAACGCGTGCCGTTGATCAGTTTATTCAGAGCCTCGGCGACTTTCGTGGCGTCAAGAACGCCGGTATCGTTTCGCATGGTTTCCAACGCGATCTGCGCCTTGGTCAACCGCGCGGAAGTAAGATCGAGCTCTTGCGCCGCGGCCGCGACAGCGTCGCGATTCATCCGTTCGTTCATCTCATTGATGAGAGCCTCGCTGATCTCAAGGACAGCCGACGCTATTTTCGTCGCATCCTCAGGCGTGAAGGCACGCACTTTCAGGGTAACGATGCCCCCTGGCATGCTGATCGACACATCTGTCATATGTTGCCAATAACGGACGAATTTCTCGATCGGCTTTTGCGGGTTGAATCGAGAGAACCAATCCGCGTCGGATGTCGAATAAAGCCCGCGTATGTCGATTAAAGCCTCGAGCTTCTCCAACGCCGCCCGGCTCTCGATATAATTCATAACGATTTGCGTATCCTGCACAATCGCGATAGCCGGAATGCCGGTCATCGAAGCAATGCCGTCGGACGCTGCAGGCACGCCACCCGAGACCGTAAACTTCGCCTCCGCCACATATTGATCGGACGCGATCAAGCCGTAATATATGGCCGCACCGGCGCTTGGTATGGCGACGATCAGAACGAAACTGATCATCGCTGCGAGGCGGAAAGCCCTGGCACCGCGTCTGGCTTGGAAACCGTCGCTGGCGATGAAGCGGCGGCTGCGCTTCGACACGCGCGCGTGACGCGCCGCATCCGCCAATGCCTGCGATAGAACCCGCGCACGGTCGAGCGCGGTCAGCGGCCCACGGACAATCTCGGGCTCATCTCCGAAACTCATCGCATCTTCCTGGAACCCTGGCCGTTCATCTGGAACCGATCCTGCTTATAAGTCTTCTCAAGCGCATCGGCGCGAAAGACCGCATCGCTGGCGATCTATCGCAACAGCGAGATCGTAAAGCCCTTTTTCGCGGCATGCTCACCTATTCAACCTGTTGTAGACTTCGATGGCCTTGTCGACGGAATCGAACATCATAAGCTTTCCGTCTACGAGGACTGCCGCGTGGTCGCAATATTCCTTGATCGTCTGCATCGAGTGAGAGACGACGATCACATCGGCCCGCGCGCGCCGATGATCGAATACCTGCTTGCACCTCGCTGCGAACCGCGCATCCCCTACCGCCAGGGTCTCGTCGATCAAATAGCATTCGAATTCGATCGCCATCGAAAGCCCATAGGCGAGCCTCGCCCCCATACCCGAAGAATAGGTTTTAACCGGAACATCCATATAGTCGCCCAATTCGGCAAAATCCTCGACAAATTCGGTGACCTTGCGGACGTCCTCGCCATAGACGCGGGCGGCGAATTTCACATTTTCGCGGCCCGTCATCATAGGATGAAAACCGCTTGAAAGCCCAAGCGGCCAAGACACGCGGACCGAGCGTCTCACGCGGCCTGCGTTGGGCAGCGCCGTGCCGGCAATAAGGCGTATCGTCGTCGACTTGCCGGCGCCATTCACGCCAAGCAGGCCATAAGAGCGGCCGCTCTGAAAAACCGTCGAGACATGATCGAGAACGATCTTGACGTGCGTCCCGCTTCTATAAAACTTGAAGACGTTTTCGAGCTGGATCATCGGGCAAAGGTTCGATCTTGGCGGGATCGCCGACTTATCAGCTTCTACTGGATTGGTGCCGTGAGGCCGAGTCCGATTGCATCATGATGGAGATATGTCCTGCCAGCGAGGCCGCGCGGAGTGCGATCCGGTTGCGCTTATATTGTGTTAAGCCATTGATAGATTTTAGAATTTATGCCGCAACGAAAGCCTGCGATGTGATTGGAGCCTTTCGTACCGCGCCCAGACTTTCCAAGCAATCGGGAAGATCCGAGCTGACGCCCCTCGGGTTGCGCGCGCCCCGCCGGCTGGTCGGAGGAAGAAGTTCGTCGAAATCAGCGCCTATCGCAGCATTGGCGGTGTCTTACCGCTAACTATCAGAAAAATTAGAGTTTTTAAAGTCTACGGCAGTCCTCCGTCGGCCTGTTCTGGCCAAAATCGGGAATTTTAGGAAACTCCATTTGTGTATTGTTATCGTTGTTGGGCACGCAGCGCGTATCGAGGCGTGTGATCGCTCCTATACTTCCTCACGTACTCTTTGAACCTATGGCTGCCTTGGGCGAGACATGAAACGCCAAACCATAATAGCCGACGCCGTGGCGATCATCCCGGTGTCCGCTTGCAGAATAAAAACAAATCAAATCGGGAGGAGGGCATGATGGAAGGTGGTTTAATCGGCACCGGACTTTGCGCTTGCGCGTCTTTGCTGATGATCGGCATCAGCCTCCCCGCCCATGCGGATGACAGCAGCGATCCGGCACGCGAGGCGCGCTGGATAGAGATTGAGAAGACGATCTTCGGAAGCAGGACGGCAACTCCAGACGAAACCATTGTGAGCCTCGACGCATCCGAGCGTGCCGAGGACGCCGCTTTGGTCCCGATCGCGATCAAGCTCAATGTCAAGGCGCCGGTCAAAGGGCTCTACGTCGTTGTCGATGACAACCCGGCCCCCATCGCCGCCCATTATATTTTTGGGCCGGCCGCCTATCCCGAGGCCATCAAGATGCGCGGGCGCGTCAACAGCTATACGAACATGCATGCGGTCGCCGAGTTGCAAGACGGCACGCTCGTCGAAGCGGTGCGCTTCGTCAAAGCCTCCGGCGGCTGCTCGGCGCCGATGGGCATGAGCGACGAAGAGGCGATGCAGGGTATCGGCGATATCCGGCTGAAGCTCGCCGAAAATACCGTGCCCGGAAAACCGGCGGAAGCGACTTTGATGGTGCGCCATCCGAATTTCAACGGCATGCAAATGGACCAAGACACCCACGGTTATACGCCGGCGCGCTATATCCAGACGATCAGAGTGACGGATGGCGACGCACTCGTTTTCACGCTGAGCGGCGATATTTCATTGGCATCGAACCCCGTCATCGGCTTTGGACTCATTCCCCAGCCGGCAGGCCAGTTGACGGTCATGGTGGACGATAGCGAGAAGGCGCATTGGGAAAGGAGTTTCGCGCTCCCGACGGCCACGAATTGACGCCGCTATGCGGAATTTCCTTCCATTAGCGACCGCGCTTCTTCTAATGGCTGGCTCGCCGGGACAGGTTCCGGAGCCGGACGGTCTATGGCAAGGCCCCATGCGCAGCGAGACACCGAATTCGCTGAAAGGCGCAACGGTCGTCGATACCGATGCTTTCACGGCGCTCAGGAATCGCGCGCAAACCGTCGTTCTGGACGTAGCGCCCGCCGACGAGAGACCGGCCTCGATGCCAAAAGACATGCCGTGGATGCCTTTGCACCGTTCGATTCCCGGCGCGGTGTGGCTGCCAGGCGCGGGCAGCGGAAGCGCCGACCCAGCTTTCGAAGCCGCGTTCAAGACTGAGATGGAACGCCTCACGGCGCATGATCGCGATCAGCCCATTGTCGCTTTTTGCCATCCGCAATGCTGGGGTAGTTGGAATGCCGCGAAGCGCCTCGTCAATCTCGGCTATAGGCACGTCTATTGGTATCCGGAAGGCTTCGAAGGATGGCAAAACCAGCACGACACGCTGGTGATCGAGGAAGAACCGGGGTGGGAGACGACCATCCACGCGGCAAGGCAAGAATGACCGATCGTTCGGCCTCTATGCGATGCAAAAGGGACTCAGACGTTCACCGCCTTCGCTCTGCGCGTCCATGTCCGGACCTGTCTTATATGATCCGTCATGATGTCCTCCTTGACTATTTACTTTGACGTCACGCGCGGTCGTGCATGAGCCGGCGGCCCCACGGAGTTAGAAGCCCCTCGCGGAACTTGAGATTAGACATTTGACGGATATGCAAAATGGTGAGTTGCCCGCGGACTCTTGGGCAAATTGCCCGGCGAGCATGGGCCGAGCCTGCGGCCACGCCTGAGACCTACTTCCGGCTATCCGACTCGGCCTTTTCTTCCCGCACCTAATCGAACGCGAGACCATAGCCTATCCGGATCACGGCATAGTCATAGACAAGAAGGACGGGAATGACTTTCCTGTTCGCGCTGGTCGCCTCCTCCACATCCGTTGTCCTCAATGCGATGACAGTGCCGGATAGTGGATGAAGCATGGAACATAAGCATCCGGGATTTGCAGATTGGGCGGCAGGTCATGGCCTTGCGCGAGATATTCCGGCAGGAAATGCGTGTGAGGGCCTGAAGGGGATTGCTCACCGGGCGCCGGGATAGGCGTGAAGACTTCAATTCGCCCAATCGCGTTGCGAACCACACGCACCGGCGAAACTTGGATGAATTCTTTGCCTAGCGCCGGCAGGAAATGGCGATAGGTCTCGTCGAGCCATCCGTCGAGCCGTGCCATAAGTCCGGGATCGTCTGTTCGAACGCAAAAGCCAGCTACGACGCTGGCGAGGCCGAAATCATAGAGCGTCTCATGACGGTTCTCCGGCCGGATGGCTTCTTCGTCCAGCCCCATGCGGGTGAGCCCAGGCGCAGCGGTGAGGGCTGTGTCTTCGCGCGGGAATGCGAACACGATAACTTCGGTTGCCTGCGAAACGCCGATCGAAAAAACACTGACCTGTTCCAGGCGGTTAAACGAAATCGCGCCTTGCGCCGTTTGCGCGATCACGCTTTGCGCGCAAATGTCGACAGCGATGCCGTCTTCATCGCCGACACAAAATTCGGCGACGGCACCAAAAAGGCCGGAAACCCAGGTCCCGCCGCCGGGCTTCAACGTCGAAAGGATGAAGGCCCGGATATCTTCGATCGCCCATCCGAGCTTTTGTATTCTTATTCCGAGCCTCTCGCGGCGGCCCGGCAACTCGCTCAGGATTCGGTTTCTATCCTCGTCCCGAGCGTCTCTCCAAACGGCTATTTCGGTGCGCGTCCTGGCGCAGCCGAGGCAAAGGCCCGAGCTGTCGTCTATGCGGCAGTCGCTGATGCAGGGACTGGAAACCGTCATTTCCGTTGATCCGTCACAGCCGCCTGTCCGTCAGACGCGATGACCAACGGCCATATCCGCCGTGCGCGGCGCTGAAAGTCCGATCGCGGTTGCCAGGCGATGGAGCACAAGCAAGCCTGCGAATGCCAGAGCATTGATCTCCAAAATACGCGCGACGATCGGCAAGGAGAAGGCCTCGTCGCCGGACGGCAATAGGGCGGTCGTCGCGTATAATCCGCCTTCATAGATGATGAATGCGCCGAGGAAGGCCGCCAATCCCGCGATCACACCATTGGGTAGCCGCTTGCTTTCGCTTGCGGCGACCGTTGCCAGCATCGCTGCGATCCCGATCGCGGCGCCCCAGGCGAAACTGTCCCACGTTCGAGGATAGCCGAGCACGAAATAGCCGATCATTTGGGTCGCGAGCCAGGCGAGTATCACCAATATCAAGGCGTCACGGCGCTGCATCTTGATGCCGGCGGCAGCGGCAAGTGCCGCGAAAGGTGTAGCGCAAGCGAGCGCCAGACTGAAGAGAATGCTCGCACCGACGACAAGGGCAATCCAGATGCCCGTCTTCGCTGTTGCCGTTAGCGGCGCATTTATATGACGTGCATCGTTTTGCATGATCCGGTCCTCGAAATTGCGATTCGCGTTTAATGTACATGCCTCGGCGCGGAAGAAAATACCTTCGTGCGAAAACGGGAATTGACTCCCGCTTAACCTGATCTTAGCCTTATCCGTGACGGTGCCCTTCGGGGCTCAATAGGGAACGCGGTGCGGACGAAAGTCCAACGCCGTGGCTGCCCCCGCAACTGTAATCGGTGAATCCTTACGTCACATGCCACTGGGAACTCGGGTCCTGGGAAGGCGACTTAAGGGTAACGACCCGAAAGCCAGGAGACCTGCCGTCAGCCGTGGTCACACGCGAGCATGTCGGTCGGGGTGTTATCGACATAGGCTTATCGCACGCAGCTTTGCGTGCGCTGGGACTTCGTTCGCGGTGACGTGCCACTGACGTTACCCGAGGTCCCATCATGGTTCCCGTTCAATGCGCCTTTGCGCCGATACGTTCGATGGAGCGTTTCGGTCTCAGCCTGCTATTGTCTTCTTCAACTCTGGCCTTTGCGACGTCTGCATTTTCGCAGCAATCGGCCTCTCCCTCCGTCGATCTCCCGACAATTGTCATCAGCGCGACGGGCGTGCCGACGCCTGCGAAGGAGATTGCCAATTCGGTCACTGTGATCACCGCCCAAGACATCGAAGACCAACAACGCCAGACGGCTCCTGACGCACTCGCCACGGCGCCCGGTCTCAATATCGTTCAAACAGGCGGCCCAGGCGGGCAGACATCCGTCTTCCTACGCGGCACCAATTCGAATCATGTGAAAGTGCTGATCGACGGGATCGACGTCGCAGATCCGAGCAATCCAAATGGCTCGTTCGACTTCGGTCAATTGCTGACAGGCGACATCGAGCGGATCGAAGTGCTGCGCGGTCCGCAAAGCGGGCTCTACGGCTCGGACGCCATCGGCGGCGTCATTTCCGTCGTCACCAAGAAGGGCGAGGGACCTTTCAAGGCGACGGCAACGATCGAAGGTGGTTCCTTTGGGACATTGAATCAAAAGCTCGGCTTCAGCGGCTCTCAATCGATCTTCAACTATGCGTTCAACCTCCTTCATTACCGATCGACGGAAACGCCGGTAACGCCCTCGAATGAGCTCGAACCGGGCGAAAGGCGCAATAATGATTCCTACGACAATATCACCGCATCGACGAAACTCGGCGCCGACATCAATGAGAATCTCTCGCTGAACTACGTCGGCCGTTATACGTCGTCGTCGCTGCATTTCACCGGCGACAGTTTCGACGATAACAGTTTTCTTTCTTTTCCGTCGCCCTCGCAGAGCCTGCAACTCGTTCATCAACATTTCATGCGCGGCGAGGTCGTGACATCGTTCTTCGACGGACGTCTCAGGAATTATGCCGGCGTCAATTATTCCGACACCTGGAATTTGAATGCGACCCCAGGCTCGGATACGACGCTCAATGCCGGCAAGAGGCTGAAATATGATTGGCGCAGCGTCATCACGCCGCTGCCGGGCCAAACCGTCGTGCTCGGCGCCGATCAACAGACCGATTCGCTGTGGCAGAGCGACCCGCAGACCAATGCGCGCCAGCGCGATACGGGCCTCTACGCCGAATTGCAGTCGAATCTTTACGACCGCGTCTTCATGGTCTCGAACATCCGGCATGATGATAACGACACGTTCGGCGAACATGTCACTTACCGCCTGGCGCCGGCCGTCATCCTTCCGGTGACCGAAACGAAGCTCAAGGCAAGCTACGGGACGGGTTTCAAGGCGCCGACCTTGAGCGAACTCTATGTCAATTTCCCCGCGTTTTTCTTTTTCGGTAATCCAAACCTGAAGCCGGAAGACTCAAAAGGCTATGACATCGGGTTCGAGCAGCCGATCGCCGGCGACAGGTTCCGTTTTGGCGCGACCTATTTTCACAACAACATCACCAATCTGATCGAGTCGACCGCCACCTCCTATGAGAATATCGGTCAGGCGAAGACATGGGGCGTCGAAAGCTTCGCCCAATGGACCGTCATCGATCGCCTGAAATTCCGCGCCGATTATACCTATACGCGCGCCATCGACGAGCAGACGGGTCTCGACCTGCAGCGCCGTCCTAGAAACAAGGGAAGCCTGACGGCAATCTGGACCCCGATCGATCCTTCAACTCTGTCTGCGACTTTGCTGGCCGTCGGCAGTTGGGTCGATAATTTCGACCGGAACAATCCAAATACAGCGCCCAACATGAAGGCGCCAGGCTATAGCGTGGTCAATGTCGCGGCGACCTATAAGATCGACGCGCATGCGAGTCTGTTTGCCCGCGCCGATAATCTCTTCAATCTCCACTACGAGGATCCCTTGGGCTTTCTGCGCCCAGGGATCGGCGTGTACGGCGGCATGCGCCTGACCTATTGATCGGGGGGCACCGGAACTCAGCTCATTCAAAGCCGGCTGCCGGAATGGATGACATCCATTCCGCGTCGGCTTTGACCATTTCCGTCGCATACATGGTTTGCCAGCCCTCCACGCCTTGTGGATACCAGAAGACGGACGTTAGCCGAGGCCGACAAGCCGCTGCGCCGCACCACGCTCGCACCCTTCAGCGAGCCCGGCGTTTCGCCGCGCATTGGGCCATCCCGGAGGTCCGGTGGCTCGGGCGCCGCGGCCGATGCGCGGGCAATGAGGGATAGCGTCAGCGTCACGCAGACGAAAAATGGCCTCATGAAATCCGGCATGATAGCGCTTGTCGCCGCCAAATAGTGCATGCTCTTACGGCTTGATCGCGATGCCCCATGGCAGACGCCCGACGGGAACGGATTTCAAGACGTCGAGCTTGGCGACATCGATGACCGACACGTCATTCGTCAGACCGTTCACGGCATAAAGCCGGCTGCCGTCCGCGTTGAAGGCAAGCTGCCACACGCGCTGTCCGACGAGCAGATAACGCTTCACTTCATAATTCGCCGTATCGATCACCCCGACCCGGTTGGCCCGCCCAAGTGCCACGAAGGCCGTCTTCCCATCCAACGTGAAGCGCACGCCGACCGGCGTAATCAGTTCCGGCCTGATACCGGCGATGTCGAAACCGATCTTGCGGGTGACTTTACGGCTCGCGGAATCGATGATCGAAACGGTTCCACCGATTTCGGATGACACCCAGATCTGTTTCCTGTCCGGCGTGAACTCAGCGATCCGCGGCCGCGTATCGACAAGCACATTGGCGATCACTTTCCAGCTCTGCGTATCGATGAAATGCGCCATGCTGGTCGATTCGGAAACATCCACGACGATCCGCCCATCGTCGCTCACCGCGAGCCCTTCCGGTTCGATGCCGACAGGGACACGCGCGATGACCTTCCCCGTAGCTTTGTCGAGGACAGTGACCATCGAGTCGTTTTCATTCGAGACATAGATGATGTCGCCCGCCGGAGACAGCGCCAGGGTTTCGGGATCTGGGCCTGTCTCCAGCGTGCCGGTCACAGCGAGCGTATCCGTGTCTATGATCGTAATATCGTCGGCGTCGCCGTCGCAGACCAACACTTCCTTATGGTCCGGCGTAATCGCGATGCCGCGTGGCCGCTCGCCGACAGGAATCGTTTTGATGACCGACAGGCTTTCTCCGTCTAGCACAGTCACCGTGTTGTCGCGCTCATTCGTGATGAAAAGCTTGCTTGCCTGCGCCTCGAAAGCGACCAAACAGAACGAGGCTGCGACGAAGCACAGAGCCCGGATAGAACCAATCATGGCGCGAGATGGCATTTCGCCTCCGGTTCGTCAAAGCCCAACGTGTCGGTCAGAAATTTTTGATGCAGGAAGCCTTCTTGCGGCGACATGGAGGTCACCATCAAGGCCTGCGCGAGCAGCACCGGCTGGCGCAATTGCTGGTCCCAGTGCCGGAAAGTAAGGCCCTCGCCCTTGAAGCCTGCGACCTCGAATTCCTTTGACCGGAGGAAGGCGCGCAAATCCGCGGGCTCGGTCTTGCCGGAGCGGATGAAAGCCTCGCCGACGATGCGCAAGGCGAGCCAGCCGGCATAATCGCGCTCGGTCATGTCGCGATGCGCGAAAAGCGTGAAACGATGCTGCATCTGCAAGGCGGAATATTCCTGAAAGCTCGGATGCCAGGCCGTCGCAACCAGGCCTTGCGTGCCAGCGATCGGACGCGCCTCATAGGTATTATAGGGAAGATAGTCGCCGAACTGATCGGCTTCGTCCGCGACCACGAGCACGTCATAGGACGGCGCGTTTTGCGTCGCGAGCGGCATCTGGGTTTGAATTTGCTGAAAGCCCGTATCGACGCGCCGCGCACCGGGATTATAGCTATAGGTGCGTTCTTCGACGATCTTTCCGCCGAAGCGCAAGGCGGAGCGCCGCATATCGGCGGCATAGGCCTCATCCTGCGCGCCTACGCCCTTCAACAGGAACCAACGCGGCCAGCGTTTCAACATCAGGAATTGCGCAAGCGCATCCGTGCGCATGGCGCGGCTGGGCAGCAAATGGAACACATTGCGCCGGCAATCGTCCTGACGAAGCCTGTCGTCGATCGTTCTCGCATCCAGGATGATCGCATTCGCCGCTTCCGGCAAATCGGCGAGAGTAAGAAGATCGGCCGCGCCGAGATCGGCGACGATCATCGACGGCTTGGTCGCAAGCACCTCTTTCGCGCGGGCTACGATATCGCCGTCCGCTGGCACCATCGCTATCTCCAACGCATATTGCCGTCCGAGAAACTTGCCGGTGACATTGATCTCCTCGGCCCCCAATTTCGCTCCGGCCACGCCGCCGTCGGCGGGAATGGTCTGCATCAGAGAGAGCGGCTGCGGCTCCGGATAGGCCTTGCCGAGATAGACGACATGGACCATCAAGCTTTGTGGCTCTTCGGTTGCGTTCGGCGGCGGACTGCCGTCAGCATAGACATTTGGCGACGCAAACATCGCCAAAACGCCCATGGCCCGAAGAAGCCCTCGCATGAAACCACGCCCGGCTACCAATTGCGCCGCTTCGGTTCGCCATTATAGATCGAGCGGACAAAGGCGATGATCTTCCAGAGTTCGTCATCGCTCTTGATCAATGGACCGAAGGGCGGCATGGGACCGACGACATTTTCCATGCCGATGCGATAATATCCGGCGGCCTGAAGCTGGTCCGATCCAAGCGTCACCAGGCGAAACAACGTGTCGTCATCGCTGCCGTAAACCCAGGTGTCGTTGGACAATGGCGGGCACATGCCGCCGCCGCCACCACCGCCATGGCAACCATTGCAACTGTAGCTGAAGAAGAATTGTTTACCCTCCGCGATTTTCTCTGGATCGTCGGTATAGGGATTGCGAAGGGTTCCCTTCGGCGCAGCCTTGACGACCTCTTCCGGCGGTTGCCCGGTGATTTTCGATTTCTCCGGCAATGGCGGCTTGGCTTGCTCGGCCACGCCTTCCGTATCGCTCGTATCGTCCGCCATCACATTTGCAATCGGGTATGCAATCCCTAAGAGCACCGCCAAAGCGGCGGCGCCGATAAAACGCATCATGACTCATTCTCTCCCGGATTTGTTTTTGAGGATCTTGGTCTCGGCTAATTCGCAGGTGCATGGTCGAGCAGGCTGAACGTGCGGACCGCTGCGAGATTGTCGTTCTTGGTGGCTATATCGCGCGCCGTCTCGCCCGCCGTGGATTTCGCGCGTGGGTCGGCGCCTGCCTGCAAAAGCAGGCCGATCATCGCCGAATTGTCGCGCGCTGCCGCGATCATGAGCGGCGTTACACCGTCTGCATTGACGGCATTGACATTGGCGCCGTGATCCAACAATTCCCGCGCGATCTCGATCGGCCCAAGCGTCTGCAACAGACGTTCCGTGCGGCTTCCGGCGGGAACCTCGCTCGCAACGATCATGAGCGGCGTCAGCTTGAATTTGCTGATTGGCTTGTCGATTTCGACATTGCCTTCGATCAGCGCCTTGGCGGCGTCGAAGGCGCGTTCTTCAATCGCGATCGATAGAGGTGTGTACCCGCCCGGCGCCGGACCTTCGCGGTCCGCGCCATGCTCCAAAAGGAACTTGATGGATTTGACCTGATTGCTCGTCACCGCGCGCAGAAGCGGCGTCCAGCCGTCGCGATCCGGCGCATCGATCTTGGCGCCATGGTCGGCGAGCAATTGCATCATCTCGACGCAGCCGAAACGGCTTGCGACGCCAAGCGCCATATTGCCTTGCTTATCCAGTTTATTTACCTCGGCGCCCTTGCCGATGAGGTAAAGTGCGCGGTCGACGTCATTGGCCAGAACCGCGTTGGCGAATTCAACATTGAGCTCCGCTCCCTCGGCCAACCATTGATCGACCTGTGCCTTGCCGATCGTCCAATGCGTCGGCTTGCCGAAATTGGCTGCCGCCGGCGGCGGCACGGTATAAATTCCATGAGATGGCAGGTCGCCCGCGATCAGGCAATCCGCGCATTGGACGAGCGGCACGCCGTAATGCGCCAAGACCTCCTTGATCTCACCCCTATGCACCTTCAGCGCATTGTCGAGCGCATATTTCAACACCGCATTGGTCGTGCGCACGCCGATGGCCATGCTGAACTCCATCGGCACAGCATCGTCCATGAGATTAGCCGGCTGTATGGTCAGCGGAGCCCCCTTCATGGCCTTGACCCAACCCGCAAAGGGTCCCCAGACGCCGCCCATGTCGAGGCTGCCGTCAAGCACCTGCTGAACCTGATACCAAGGCTGATGTTCGAGAACGAGGTCGGCGTCATGGCTGACTTCGTGGACAATCACGTTCCCGACGACACCATGATTGGCCAGCGCCTCGCGCAGCGCCGACAGCTCGAAGACGCCCAAATGCAATTGCTTCAATTGCGGATCGTCGAGATCCTTGATCGTGAGCTTCTTGTCGGCGCGCGAAACAAACACATAGGCCGTGCGATAGATCGGAATGGTCGGCAGCACGGGCCCGTAATCGGCCGGCACATCCATGAGCACGTCGCATTCGTTTTCATCGAAGGTCTGGCGCGTCATGCCGCGCTCGATATAGGGACGCCAGAAATAGGAGACACGCGCGCCAAGCGCTTTGGCCAAGACCTCGGCGATCTTGTTCTCATAGCCTTCGCCCGCGAGGTTCGAGAGCGGCATGTTGCCGGGATCGGCGCAGATGCGAAGCGTCGAAAAATGTGCATTGCGGGCCGCTTCCTTCGCAGCATCCTTCTCGGCCTGCGTCAGGAGCTCGAAATCCTTGTCGGCATAGACGCCTTTCGCAGCGGCCTCAGCAGCCGGATTGTCAACCGGGCTTTCCGCTTGCGCAGAAGCGCCGAAAAAGATCGCAGTAAGAAGCACGGCCGCGCCGAATGCGCGATGGACGCCTGGGAACATGGCAGAGGACATGGCTGATTTCCTGGTCATGACGATCGTCGCATCGCTCGTCGTACGAAAAGGCGGAGACGCATAAGCGCCCCGCGAAGGTCAGATGACCCGAGCGGAGCGCCGCAGAGCGGGATGAGGAAAAATGTGCGGCGGTTTTCCGCCCGCATCCCGCTCTAATCTTGAGAATCGATCACGTTTCGTTACTTGGCCGACGACACGTCGTCAGGCAGACGGAATGTCGTGAGCATGCCGCCCTGAGGGATCTTGTCGAGGCCCGTGGCCTTAGCCATGGCCGTCGCGCCGATCGCGCCGAACTTATCGCTCAAGTCCAATCCCGCCGTAACGGGAAGACCGATCCAGCCGCCGATTCCGGAGAAGACCGAAATATATTGGTGACCTTTGATCGAGTAGCTGATCGGATTGCCGATGATGCCGGAGCCGAGCTTGCGGTGCCACACGATCTTGCCGGTCTTGCGATCGACGGCACGGAAGTCGCCGCCGAGACTGCCGTAGAAGACAAGACCGCCATCCGTATTGAGCGTGCCGCTCCAATTCGGATAGGGATCGGCGATCTCCCAAAGCGTCTCACCTGTCAGCACATCGAATTTCTTCAACTTGCCGGTGATGCCGGGTTTCTCCGGATACATATAGACATTGGCGAACACATAGACCGTGCCTTGCTGCGTATGTGTGCGCGCCTGCGGTTCGTCCTCCATGCACCAATTATTCGTCGGCACATAGAAGATGTTCGGCTCCTTCGGATCGACGAAGGCCGGCTGCTGGTCCTTGCCGCCCATGGCGGAGGGACAGGCTTGCGTGTTCTTGCCGATCGCGAAAGGCGAATGCTCGGCAACCTTGACGGGCCGCCCGGTTTTGAGATCGACCTTCTCCGCCCAGTTGACGGTCACGAACTTATTCGCGCGCA
>JAATEW010000337.1 GCA_015655535.1 Hyphomicrobiales bacterium
CCGACGCCGCCGGCCACGGTGCATTCGAGCACGCCCGCCGGCACCTGGGCGGCGGCTGGCGCCGCGGCGCTTAAACCGGCAAGGATCGCCGCGGCGAAAAAGTAACGATGAGATAAATGAAGCAAATCTATCCTCCCAAAACAACCTGGGCGAAACTTATGCCCGAGCTAGCTTTGTGACCGCAAATACGACCTTCCGATGGCGGATTTGTGCCACTGGCTCCATTTAAGGCATAGCTTGCGGCCGATGATTCCTCTGCTTCGCCAATTCTCCAGCTTCTTTTGGATCGGCCTCGTGGTGGTCGGCGTGCATTACGGCGTGCTGGTCTTTCTCGTCGAAATCATGCGCATCGGCGTGCTGCCTGCGACGCTCACCGGCTATGCGGCGGGGGGCTTGGTCTCCTATCTGCTCAACCGGCATCATACGTTCAAAACCGGCCGCCCGCATGAGGAGGCCGGCTGGCGCTTTATCGTCGTAGCGGGGATCGGGTTTGGGCTGACGTCGGTCTTCATGTGGCTTTTCTACGCGACGATGCATCTACCCTATCTGCTGGCGCAGCTCATCACGACGGGCTGCGTCATGGTCTGGAGCTTCGCCGCGCATAAGTTCTGGACATTCCGCTTCGTGCCGCCCGCGTGATCCCTAAAGTCGGAGCGATTTTTCGGGGCCATGCTATGGGAATTTCACTACAGGCGGCATTGAGGAGAGAATGGAATCGACATTGCCCCCCGTCTTCAGCCCGAAGATCGTGCCGCGATCGTAGAGAAGGTTGAACTCGACATAGCGGCCGCGCCGCACCAATTGCTCGTCGCGATCGGCTTCTGTCCACGGCGTCTTGAAATTGCGCCGGACGATCTCCGGATAGATCGCCAGAAAAGCCTCGCCGACGTCGCGGGTGAAGGCGAATGTCTCCTCGAACGTCTTTGGGACATCCGCCGGACAATCGAAATTGTCGTAGAAGATGCCGCCGATCCCGCGGGGTTCGTTGCGGTGTTTCAAAAAGAAATACTCGTCGCACCATTGTTTGAGCTTCGCGTAATCGGCGACGTTCGGATGGTTCCGGCACGGCGCTTCCATCGCGGCATGAAAATCCTTCGAGTCCTGATCGTCCTGGACCCGGCGGCGGTCGAGCATGGGGGTCAGATCCGCGCCGCCGCCGAACCAGCCTTTGCTTGTCACGACGAAGCGCGTGTTCATATGCACCGTCGGCACGTTCGGGTTGAGGGGATGAACGATCAGGGAAATCCCCGAGGCCCAGAAGCGCGGGTCCTTGTCGGCACCAGGGATTTGGGCTGCGAATTCCGGCGGGAATGTTCCATAGACGGTCGAGGTATGGATGCCGGCCTTTTCGAAAACGCGGCCCTTCAAGAGCGCCATGCGACCGCCGCCGCCGTCTCCGCCAGCATGATCCGTGCGCTGCCAGGGTTTGAATTCGAAGCGGCCCGGCGCGGCATCGGGGCTCGCAAAGGGGCCCGGCGCCGAAGCCTCAAGCTCGTCCAGAGCCGCTGTGATCCTCGCTTGCAGCGCCTCAAACCAGGGGCGGACCTTGTCCTTATAAGCGTCGAGGGCGCTTGCCTCAGCCATTGATCTTAAACCTTCGAGCAGAAATCCACGCCGGACGCGGGCGTCCGTGGCCCAGTTAAGCGCGCGCGGCAGCCGATGAATTGCGATGGATCAACTGCCGACGCGACCTAGAGCGGGATGAGGAAAAGCGGACACCGGTTTTCCGTCCCATCCCGCTCTAAACTATTAGAATCGATCACGTTGATGATTTTTGATTGGTTCAATCAAAAATCATCGTGATCTAATGTCAACGAGCGCCGGTTTCAGTTTTATTTCGAGGCGATATGCTGGTTGAAGGCGCCGCTGAGGATTTTGACGAGCGCGGTTTTCACATTGCGGCCCGTATCGGTGAGGGTCATGACGTAGCAATTATGCGGATAGCCGATGCCGGACGGTTTGCCGCTGGTTTCTTCATCGACCATGGCCTGGCCCTTGATCCGGGCTTTCAACTCAGGGTCGTCGGCAATGGCGGTCAGGCCTTTCGCCTGCAATTGATAGTCGAGCGCGAGCATGCGGCGCATCTCGACCGTCGGGCGCTGGTAATCGCAGAGCGCGCCGAGGTCGCCGACATTCATCAGCCGTTCGAATTCACCGGGTTCGAGGCTGTTCACCACAGCGAGCACTTTGCCCGGCTCGTTCTCATCCACGTTGAAGGGGGCGAGATTGGACGTAACATTTCCTTGATCGAAGGCAATCTTCACGATCCCCGCGATCTCGACCGTCGTCGCGGAAGCAGTCTTCTGGAGCAGGGTCTGGCTGACCGTCAGAAGCGTCGGAAAATTCCATGCAAGAACCCCGAGCCCGATGAGGCAGAGCACGGTCAGCATCAATTGATTCAATGACTTGAGCGCGGTCGACATGGGATCCTCCCCTCGATCGAAAAAGGATCGCAGTAAAAGAGTGCATCCGGCGGTGCGCGTCCGCACAGGCCAGCGGGCTCGCGTCAAGCGCCCGATAGCTGCCGCAAGGCTTCGCCCACCACCATAGCCGCGGCCACGGCGACGTTCAGCGAACGTAAGGACGGTTGCAAAGGAATGAGCACGCTGGCATCGGCGGCAAGATGAACATCTTCCGGTACGCCGGCGGACTCGCGCCCGACCAGCAGAATGTCGCCGGGCGCGAAAGCAAAGTCCGTGTAAGGGGTTTGAGCCCTGGTCGAAAGGAGGATGAGGCGTCGGCCGGCGTTCCGGCGCCAGTCTTCGAACGCCCGCCAGGACACATGTCGTTTTATGGTTACATGGTCGAGATAATCCATGCCGGCCCGGCGGAAATGCTTGTCGGTCACCGGGAAGCCCGCGGGTTCGATGATTGCCGCATCTATGCCGAGGCAAGCGCACATCCGCAGCATCGTCCCGCAATTTTGCGGGATGTCCGGCTGATAAAGGGCAAGAGTGAATCTGGGTTGGGGCGGCGGCGCCGTCACTGAAGCCTCATCGCGTGGAAATTCCTATCGGAAAAGACAAGATGACATTTCTGATGGAATGGCCAGAAATCCGTGCTGGGAGGTGTCAAGCATGAAGCGTGTTTCAGAATCGTTCGAGAGAGTGGCGAAGCGTCGCATTGCCCGGGGGTGAGGGCTTGCTACTAGTCGCCGCGAAAACGTCGCACTTGCTCCTATTCGAAGGCATGATTCGTGGCCACTGAGACGATGGTCGAACCGACCCGCCGGGATTTCCTCTTCATTGCGACCGGCGCCGCAGGCGCCATCGCCGTCGGTTCGATCGTGTGGCCTTTGATCGATCAGATGAATCCGGACGCATCGACGCTGGCGGCGGCGAATACGGAAGTCGATCTCGCCAATATTGCCGAAGGCCAGATCGTGACCGTCAAATGGCGCGGCAAGCCGGTTTTCGTCCGGCATCGCACCCAAAAGGAAATCGACGCGGCTCGTGCCGTCCCGATGAGCGAGTTGCGCGACCCGGCGACCGACGAGTCGCGCGCGCAAAAGCCGGAATGGCTGATCGTCATCGGCATTTGCACCCATTTGGGCTGCGTGCCGCTTGGCCATCAAGGTCAGTATGACGGCTGGTTCTGCCCCTGCCACGGATCGGTCTATGATACGGCGGCGCGCATCCGCCAAGGGCCGGCGCCCTATAACCTCTACCTGCCGCCGTACAAATTCCTCAGCGATAGCAAAGTCAGCATAGGATAGGTGCGCGGCCCGCGCAGCATCCTTGAGAATGGAATAGAGAAGGCCCCATGAGCGGACACTCGACCTATATCCCGAAAAGCGATCTCGCCCGCTGGTTCGAGAGCCGCTTGCCGATCATCGGTCTGATCCACTCGTCCTTCATCGTCTTTCCCAATCCGCGAAACCTCAACTATTGGTGGACCTTCGGCGGCATTCTCGCATTCATGCTGATGTCGCAGATCGTCACCGGCGTCGTTCTCGTGATGCATTACACGCCCGAGACGACGCTGGCCTTCGACTCCGTCGAGCACATCATGCGCGACGTGAACTATGGCTGGCTGCTGCGCTACGCGCATGCAAACGGCGCGTCGATGTTCTTCATCGCCGTCTATATTCATATGTTCCGCGGCTTCTATTACGGTTCCTACAAGGCGCCGCGCGAAGTGCTCTGGCTGCTCGGCGTCGTGATCTATCTTTTGATGATGGCGACGGGCTTCATGGGCTATGTGCTGCCCTGGGGCCAGATGAGCTTCTGGGGCGCGACCGTCATCACCAGCCTCTTCTCCGCCATTCCGGTCGTCGGCAATTCGATCACGACCTGGCTCTGGGGCGGCTATTCGGTCGATAATGCGACGTTGAACCGCTTCTTTTCGCTGCATTATCTCCTGCCTTTCATGATCCTGGGCGTGGTGATCCTGCACATCTGGGCCCTGCATGTCGCGGGGCCGGGCAATCCGGTCGGTGTCGAAAAGAAGTCGCCGAAGGACACTTTGGCCTTCCATCCCTATTTCACGGTGAAGGATGGTTTCGCGCTCGTCTGCTTCCTGATCTTCTATGCCTGGTTTGTCTTCTACATCCCGAATTTCCTCGGCGACGCGGATAATTACATCGAAGCCAATCCGCTGCAGACGCCGGTCCATATCGTGCCCGAATGGTACTACCTGCCCTTCTACGCGATCCTACGTTCGATCCCCTCGAAGCTCGGCGGCGTCATCGCCATGTTCGGCGCGATCGTGCTCTTCGCCTTCCTGCCCTGGCTCGACCGTTCGCCGGTCCGCTCCGGAAACTACCGCCCCGTCTTCAAGATCTTCTTCTGGATCTTCGTCGCCGTGACCTTGGCGCTGGGTTACATCGGATCGCAGCCGCCGGAAGGCAACATGGTCCTCTACGGCCAGCTTTTGACGGCCTATTACTTCATCTTCTTCCTCGTGATCCTGCCGCTGATCGGGCTTTTCGAGACGCCTTTGCCGCTGCCAGCGTCGATCGCAGAATCGGTGCTCAGTCCGGTCAAGCCCCCGGCCGCGCCGGCCGCTGCAACCTCTTCGGCGGAGCACTGACATGCGCCGCATCCTGAAAGACGAGACGATGAGTGCGCGCCTTCATGCCGGTCTCGGCGCCATCGCCTTCGCGGCGGCCTTCCTCGCCTTCGGCACGCCGGGTTTCTCGCAGGGCGAAAATACCGGCTCGTCCGAGGCGGTCGAAGGCCATCACGCGCCGGAGCGCCAGAGCTGGTCTTTCTACGGGCCGTTCGGCAAATACGATCAGGCGCAATTGCAGCGCGGCTTCAAGGTCTACAAGGATGTCTGCTCGAACTGTCATTCGATCAACGATATCGCCTTCCGCAACCTTGCCGATCCGGGCGGCCCTGGCTTCTCGGAAGCCCAGGTGAAGGCGCTGGCCGAGACCTATAAGGTCAAGGACGGCCCGAACGACGCAGGCGAGATGTATGAGCGGCCGGGCCGCCCATCCGATCATATCCCGCCGCCTTTCCCGAACAAGCAGGCGGCGATCGCCGCGCTCGGCGCGGCGCCGCCGGATATGTCGGTCCTGGCGAAAGCGCGCGCGATCTCGCGCGGCTTCCCCTATTTCATCACCGACGCCTTCGTTCAATATCAGGAGGCCGGGCCGGATTACATTTATGCGCTGCTGACCGGCTATACGAAGGACGACGACCCGAACTGGAACGCGATCTTTCCGGGCCACCATATCGCCATGCCGAAGCCTCTCGCCGATGGGCAGGTCGAATATACCGACGGCACGCCGCAGACTCTGCCGCAATATGCGAAGGACATCTCGGCCTTCCTGATGTGGGCGGCCGAACCCAAGCTCGAAGAGCGCAAGGAAATCGGCTTTCGCGTGTTCATTTTCCTGATCGTCTTCGCGACTTTGCTTTATTTCGTGAAGAAGCGGATCTGGGCGGGGCTGCACGACGAGGCGGCGCACGCGCATCCGTGATTTGGAGCTTGGGGCGGTGCTCAGGGCAGAGCCGTGAGCGAGCATTCAAGCCCGAGCGCCTTAATCTCTTCAGCGAGCCCCGAGGCGTCCTTCAAAAAGAGGACTGTCGCCGCTTCGCGATGTGCCGATAAGTCATCGACAAGGGTCAATGCATCCTGAAGGGACATCCCGGCACTCGCGAGGGCTCGTGTGAGATCGACAGGACGGTCAAAATCGCCTATGAGAGCTAGGTGGAGTTCATAGGCGGCCGAAGATGATTTTCCGAGGGACTTGGCCGTTGCGCCGGTCCGATGTCCGACGGCTGCCATGAACGATAATTTGTCTGAAGCCATATCTCGCCCGCGCTTCTTCTGCGATCCTGTAGAGCGTTTTATGTCCAAGCGCTCCGGGACCTGCTCCTTGAATGTGAAACTTGCTGATCGTCAGAACCTGATCTGACAGTATGAACTCCCCAACGAATTCAAGAACTAAATTATCAAGCGTAAGCCTTACGACTGCGACTGGCCCATCGGCCTCTTCTATATCAAATTGCATTTTTCTTTGACTTGGCAACACTCTATCTTGAATATCATACAGTAGGCGCCCTCAGTTCCGGAACGCCAAATACCGCCGGGCGACCTCATCCGCGATCGCAAGCGTCGCATCGATCGGTGCATAGCTCCAATGTTCGAGCTGACCCGTCCAGCGCCTTGCCGCGCCCACCGCGATCAGGTGATCGATATAGGCCGTCATCTTCGGATGGCCGCCTTCGGGTTCGTAAATGTGTACGGGCGTGCCGGTCGCCACCGCCTCGGCCATCATGTTCACGCTGTCGCCGGTGACGAGGATGGACTCCGCGAGCGCCAGCATGGCGACGTAAGGATTGTCGCCCGTCCCATCCCAGATGAAATGCCGGCCGGGCGCGTCCGCGAGCGCGGCCTTGACAGCGGCGAGCGTGCTTTGCGGCGTGCGGCGCGATCCAGTCACCATCACGCTCAAGCCTTGGTCCGCGAGGCGCCGCGCGATCGCCGCGAGTTCCTGCTCGTTGGCCTGTGAATAGCGGTGATGGGTGCTTGGGCCACCGAGAATCATGGCGATGCGCGGCGCGGCCAGTGCCGCGAGCTGTGGATCGGACGTCTTCCGCGCCGCGGCCAAAAGATCGGCGCGGATGCGATGCGCGGGCGTCGCCGTGACGATGACATTCGGGCCGCGCAATTTGTCGTGCTGCGGCACCCAGATGAGATCGGCGGCGCGTGTGCCGACGTAAGGGTCCTTCATGAAAATCGTGAAGGTGCGGCCGCCTGATTCTCTTTTGAGATGACGAAGATAAGCGACCGTCCGGCGCCCCGCGGTAATCGCAATATCGGGAAAAGGCGGTACGAGCGGACTGCCGGGTTGATCCGGCCGATCGCGCGGATCGATCGGTCCATAAGGCATAAGCCAAGCATAAAACCGCCGCGGTGCAATGAGCCTGCGCTGCGCCGCGACACCCAATACCTCCGCGACGCCAAAGCATTGAGTTTCATCACCGATCTTGCCATCGGACAGAACCCAAACCTTCGTCGATAAAGGAAGCAGCGCGGCATGCATCGGGAAATCCTTGGCGTCACATTCTTTCGCGCTGGTTTGCAACGCCGGACAAAGATGTCTGGGATATTAAGGATTGCGGCAAAGTGCGAAAATGGTCCTTCGGTCTTTCCGCGTCATGCGCGAACCGCCTCTTGAATTTGCCGTGGTCGCCACCATCTGTAGCCTTCGCCCTTTGATGAAACACCATTGTTTGGAACCAAGCCTCGCAACATGCGCGAGGTCATTTTGAAGCGGTTCTCTTCATGACGTTTTTTCTTCAAATAGCGTGTTGACAGTCCGAGCGGGCTGGACCTATAACCCGGGCATCGGCGGCGCTGCTGATGAGCAGCTGACGCGAACGCTTCTCTCGAGTTCTTCGGACTCAAAACACTCAGTTGCAAAACTGGGTCGAGGATGCTTCGCTCCGCCAAAGACTATTGCTGTTTGACAATTAAATCGAAAGAAAGAGAAACGTGGACGGCGGGGTCCTTGCGGGACCAGTTCCTTGTGAATTGGTCTGTTGAGATACTCTGGCGGTCACGTTTTCTAAGTTCATCGTGTTTTTCAGGATCGCAAGATCTTGGAGACAGGTGTGCTTGGGACTCGTCAAAATGCGCTTCGGTTCACGCCGAAGCACGTACAGAGAAGTGACCAGCCGAGACCAAATTCTCATTCAACTTGAGAGTTTGATCCTGGCTCAGAACGAACGCTGGCGGCAGGCCTAACACATGCAAGTCGAACGCCCTAGCAATAGGGAGTGGCAGACGGGTGAGTAACACGTGGGAACATGCCCTTCGGTTCGGAATAACTCAGGGAA
>JAATEW010000013.1 GCA_015655535.1 Hyphomicrobiales bacterium
AAATTTCAGCGGCGCGGATATCCATCAGCCGACCTCTTTCATACGTGTGCGGATCGAATTGAGTTTGGTTTTGAGCGAGCCGTCGACCATGCGCGAGCCCAGTTTGACGACGATGCCGCCCAGGATCGCAGGATCGACTTTGACTTCGATTTCAACGGTCTTGCCGCCGTGGACCTGGCCCAAGGATTCCTTGAGCGCTGCGACATACTCGTCTTTCAGCGGTTCGGCGACCGTCACCTCAGCGCGCGTGACGCCTTTCTTGGCATCGGCGAGGATGTTGAAGTCGCGGATCATGTCCTTAACGGCGAAGAGCCTGCGCTTGGCAGCGACGAGCTTTAGAAAATTGGCGGCTATGCCTGCGATGCCCGCCTGAAGCGCGATGGCACCCAGCGCCCGGACCTGTTCGTCGGCGGTAAACGCCGGGCTTTTGATGAAACGCTGCAGGTCTTCGCTGGTATTGATCAGATAGACGAAATTATGAAGGTCGGCCGCCACTTGATCGGTGAGCGAGGACTCCTGCGCCAGCTCAAAGAGCGCCTGCGCATAACGTCCGGTCATGCCCGTAACGAGTGTTTGTACTTGTGCCAACGCGCGAACCCCCGACCTTGCGCCTTCACGCTCGGCTCAAAGGATCCAAATTCCTACGGCTTTTGCCGCAAAACCTCGAAGCCCAGGCTGTCGTGAAAACGGGGAGAGACATCCAAGCACACCCTCCCCAAAGGCGAGGGGTCCCTAACATATGACATTTTCGTGCGCAACCCTAAGCTCAACCGGCGCTGCAGCATGGCACGCGTTTGGAACGGGCTCGGCATCGCGTCTTTCATGCAAGCCGATTCAATCATGCCCTAAGCCGCGCCAGCATCCGCGAACAAGGGCATCGGATCGCCTAAAGCCAGTGCAAGACGAAGCTAAACTTGGAAGCCATTGCGCATGACTTCGGCATCTTCGCTTCGCCGGCTCGCGAAATGACATTAAATGAAACAAATGTCGTGCGATTGGGCATCGCCACGAATGAGAAGCGCCTCACTTAATGCTGCGCGAAGCGATGGCGGCGGGAGGTTCAAGCCAATGCGCGAAACATCTCCGCCACAGGGTCTGAGAAAAACGCGCGAGAAAGAACCGTGCGGCTCATGGACGTTCCTGGACCCATTCCGCCATGATAGGGTCGCGGACAAAGACTGAAAGGTGAGCGCCTTTTCGGGCGTCTTTAAACTTTTCGGCATGAGAACGGCCTGGGCCGCATCCGCAGTTTTACAGGATTATGACGTAAAAATTTAGAGGCCTCTCCGCCTTGTCGCATTATGGGGCAGTTCGAGCTTGAACATGAGGGTAAATAGGGAATTGGCCGCATTCCCGCCATCAAGCAAAGGTTAACCATGAGTGCGATTGCCTCAAATACAACGCTTCTTATGAAGCTTCGATCAAGGTTGACGGAACCCTCGCTTAACCATCGGTCCCTTAGGACTAGGGCGCGTCCGCTGTCATGTGTGAAGGAGTAAGGGTATGAGGCTTTCCAACCGGACAGGTGGCTTCAAGCTTGTCGCCGCATTGGCCGTCGCGCTGGCCATGGGCGCTTGCGCCAAGACCGAAGACCCGAATGCCGGATATGGCGCCGGTATGGCCGTCCCCGGCAGCCCGCAGGATTTCGCCACCAATGTCGGCGATCGCGTCTTCTTCGAAAGCGATTCTACCGAGCTGAGCTCGACTGCTCAGGCTACGCTCGACAAGCAGGCCCGCTGGCTCACCCAATATGCCCGCTACTCGTTCACGATCGAAGGCCATGCCGACGAACGCGGCACGCGCGAATATAATTTCGCGCTCGGTGCGCGGCGCGCGGAAGCCGCCAAGAGCTATCTGATCGCGCGCGGCATTCCGGCCGGCCGCATCCGGACGATCAGCTACGGAAAAGAACACCCCGTCGCGGTCTGCAACGATATTTCCTGCTGGTCGCAAAACCGCCGCGCCGTCACGGTGCTCGGCGGCAACCAATCCTGACACAAGCGGGCAACGTCCCGCTTTCCTCCCAGGCCAGGAT
>JAATEW010000115.1 GCA_015655535.1 Hyphomicrobiales bacterium
CTGACATGGGTGGAGATGGCCATCTCGTAATCATATTCTGGCGTTTCTGAGCGTTTGCGTGCTTTTTGCTTGGCCTATCCGACCTCAAATGGAATACGGCCCGCCGCATGTATGCGATCGATTTCTACGGAACCAAGCCCAACGGCACGCCGGCCGGACCGGAAAAGCTGACATTCCCGGGTGACCGTCTGCCCGACGCGATCAAAGCCGCGCATATATTGATGCAGACGAATACGTTTTCCTGGGGCAGTGCCACGTCGTTCAAAATTTACGAGGCCGATCTCGTGCTCGTCTATAGTTCGGACCGCGCGGCCAAGGCCGAAGGCTGAAGCCGGGCAGGGGCGCGCTGTAGGCGCATCGCGGCGTGGTCGGGGTGAATCTCGCGCTAGATAACTTTGCTCGGCATGCCCCGCGCCTGCCGTCATTACCATCAGCGGCATAGGACCCATTCCCCGCATTTGATCGATCCGAGCAAGCCCGGCTAGCGCGCGGTCTGAGCTTCAACATAGCGGTGTCGCCCGCAATCATCGTCATCGATGGACGGATCGCCGACCTCTGCTGTGCGCATGCGACAAAGTGTGGGACTTGAGAACCACTTCGCGCGCGCAACATTCTTTTTGTGCGTAACGGTAAGAGAAGGAATCTATTGATGAAAACTTTAAAGACTCTGGCGATGGCCGGTGCCGCCGCTCTTACGCTTGGTGCGACTGCCATTGCGACTCTGTCGCCGGCTGATGCGGAGATCTATCGTGCCGCTCCGTTCCTGCAAGGTCCGGTCGGCGTCGTTGCGGCGCCCATGGAAGAGGCCAGCACGAATTTCGGCTATCGGAATTGGCCCTATGGCGACGGCACGTACCGCGGCGTGTTCAACGCGCCTGGCTATTACGGCTATGATCGCAACGGCTACTGAGCATCGGACCGAAAAGTGCAAAGCGGACCTGATCTCGGCTTTTGCCGAGATCGGTTTTCAAGTGATCGAATCGGGCAGGCCCGATTTGATGGGACCAATCCGATGCGATTGAAAAACTTAAGAGCACCGGATTGAATTCGATATGAACGTCCGCCGCTCTATGCCGCATAGAGACTGATACAAAGCCCCGTCGGCTCCGGCCGGTGGGGCTTTTTGTTTGGCCGCGATCCGCCGGCTCCGGCAGCTTGGTTTGGATTGTTCATAATTGATCCATGACTCACTGATCTTATGCCTCTCTTATGCTAAGCGGGAAGCGCAGGAGTTGATGCGAATGGATCAGATCACGATCGTTGAACGGGAGCTTCTCGAATTGGGCGTGCCCGCGAATATGGACGCCGAGGAATTGCGCCGCCTCGCAAAGGACGTGCTTTGGCAGGCTTTGGAACTTGATTCCGCCCATGCGCTCAAGGCGCCTTTGGCCAGCATCCAGACCGCTTATGAGGTTCCCTATAGCGCGGAGGATTGCGAGCGCGCCGCTGGCGTGATCTGGAACATGGCCCACGATGCGTAAGGGACCATCCTCAGGTTCGATCGCAACCGCGGTCAGCGGCGATAAGGACCGCGATGGTGAAAATGATGCAGCCGGGGATGCCGGAGAATGAGCGGACCGCATGAAGGTCCGAGGCCGCAGGATGGCCTAGCCAGCCCCGGCGAGGTAATGGCCACCGGAGGAACGCCTCGGCCCGGCAAACCTCTCACCGGTGCGCCCGCGCTCGGTGTTCCCATGAGAACGCCGGCGCCAGCCGGAATGGTCGGATCCTTGATCTGCGCCGCCGCGATTGAGGCGGCGAGGCTGAAAGAGCAGGCGAGGACGGGGACGATTGAAGCTTTGCGCATGGCCGCATCTTAACCCCTTCGGGCTCGCGGCGCTTTCACGAAAATATCAACGCGCACAGAGAAAACCGAATCTACCAGCCCTTATGCGCGATGTGACCTTCGTCACAGCGAGACTGAGTCGCCTGCGGCATCAAGTTGAATGGAGACGATCCCTCAGAAACAGGAGACACAAGATGACGCAGATCGAACGAACGAAGATCCGTGAATTATCGCCTGAAGACGTGGAAGCGGTCAGCGGTGGCGGGAGCTTGGCAGCAATTCTGGGAAGCGCCGGTGGCGCGCAGATGGATCAATATGGAACTGCAACCTC
>JAATEW010000242.1 GCA_015655535.1 Hyphomicrobiales bacterium
ACCGGATCGATCTCGCATTCGATCGTGACGAATACATAGCCGCAGCAATCGCCTTCATGCGTCTCCCTTGCCTCGTCGGCGTTGACGCTGAGCAGATGGCCCTTCGCCATGGTGCAGATCGCATTGCCCGCGATCTGATCCGCGTCGCCTTTAAGGCCGCGGCGGATCTTGTAGAAATCGGAAAAGGTGCCGTCGCAATGCGAGGCGTTCTCGCCGATGCAGACCCGCAGGCGCTGCATCTCCGCCCGCGCGCTCGAATGGCAGAGAATAAACCCGGCGGCGAAAACGAAATGGATGAGTTGGCTGGGCATGACGGCTTTCTTTTAAAAAACGAAGTAGACAGGACTATCACATGCAATGGGCCGGTAAAAAGCGCGTGTGACACAGCGATTGCGCTTGCCCGCCTCCTCACGCGCGCGACATAACGGCGAGCGCCGCCGCGCAAAACGGCATTAGATCACGATGATTTTGGATGGAAACATCCAAAGTCATAAAACGTGATCGATTTCATAAGTGTAGAGCGGGATGCGAGCGGAAAACCGCTCACACTTTTCCTCATCCCGCTCTGATACCGAGACGGGGGCAATCTTGCGCAGCCTTATCATCTTCGCGGCGCTCGCAGCCGTCCCGGCACTTGGCGCGCCCGCGCAAGAAAAACCGGCCGCGAGCATGCACGATCTTCAGACCTATTTCGCGGCCTGTATCCAGCCGCCGCAGGAGACGGACGGCACGCGGTTCACCTTTTATTTCTCGGTGAAAAGCAATGGTGAGATCTATGGGCGCCCGCGCGTGGTCTGGCTTGGATTTAGCGGCGATAAGGATGATCGAAAGCGTCTGATCTCGGGGCTCCGCCAATCATTCGCGCAATGCCTGCCGCTGCGGTTGAACGCCGAAATGGCGCGCACCATTCCCGGAAAAGTCTATTTCCTGCAATTCATCGTCGATGCGCAAGGCGAAACGCAGGTCCTGCTGCGGCCCTTCGGCAGCATGGGCGATCCGCTCGTCGATGTGCCCGAACCTTATTGAGTCGCAGAAAAGTGCCGCCGCGATAGAGCGGCGGCACGCGTTTGGTCAGCTCGGCCGGACGAAGGCCACGACTGAGTTGAGCGGAAAGTTGCTCATTCTGACTTGATGATGCTGATTGCCGCCGAGGCCGTAAAAGCCTCTGCCGCCATAGCCGGCGAAGATCGTGACATGGCTGCGCATGACGACGAGGTCGCCCTTGGCCGGCGTGGCGACGCGCTGCCCGACATGCAGCATGCTGCTGACCGCGCCCGAACCGCTCGCCTTATGGCCGGTTCTCTGGAGCACGAAATTGGCGAAATCGGCGCACCAGGCGCGATGGCTGCCCGTGACATTGCCTTGGCCGATGAAGCGGGCAGCCTCGCTCAGCACCGAGCTTGCACCAGAACCCAGCGTTTCGATCAAGCTTCCGCTGCGCATCGAGCCCTCGTCCATGCCGGGCGTGGCAGTGGTATAGCCGTAGCCCATCGTCGCGCCGGCGGCGGAGTAGCGTGTTCTGTGTCCGTGGTGCTGAACGTATCCGTAGCGCGTCCACTGTCCGTGCCGCGTCCAATGTCCAAAATGTCTCGCATATTGGTGATGCGGCTGCCACTGGACGGAGGCGCCGAAGAACCTGTGGTGGGCCCGTTCCGCGGCAACCGGTCTGGCTTGCGCGGCGCCGGATACGGTGATCGCCAGAAAAACCGCCCCGGCCGAAACACAAAGACCAGCCAAGGCCTTTTCGACTTTAGGCCGCGGCAAGGAACTGGCCGCCTCGCGGCGGCACATGGAAATAACGCTCATACGTTTACTCACTCACTCTTCTGGGGGAATGCAGCCTCGGGCTGCCGACGAAAGACGCGCGAGGCACGTCTGCGAATCACGAGCGGTTAAGACAATCGCTGCAAGTGACGGCTGCGTATTAGCGACCAATTGATTCAATTGAAAGCGTATAATGACGGTATTATTGTCGCAGAATCTGACATATAGTAGGCTATAAATTAAGTGCTGTGGCCAAAAAATGTCGTTGTGATAGAACACATAAGCTTAGCTATTATGTGTATGTGCTTGATATACAAGCATATATATATGAAAATTACTTGCACGAAGCGGTTTATTGACCGAAAGCGGGCTCTTCTTATCATTGTGCGGCGCACCCGGCGGCTGGTGTTTCTTGAGCCGCCAAAAAGCCCTTTCGATCCCGGTCAAATTGGCTCATGTGAGTGAGCGTGTTTGGTTGTGGACCGATAATGAGCGGTGAGATTCAAGACCCGGGGCTGACGTGGCAGGAGCGGGATATTCTATCTTTCTTCGTGGATGTCAGCGTCGGTCCGAACCAGATGATCGATGTGCAAAGGCTCTGGCAGGAATGGGGGGCCAGAGGCACGAATGTCGATTTTTCAGACGCAATCATGGGGCTGATGGCAAAGGGACTGCTCTGGGCCGATCGGGATGAGACGGCCTGCGCGCTGACGGAGGTCGGCTATGCGTGGGCGTCAAGATGAACGGGCGTCAGGAAGAGAAAGACAAGGTCCGAATGCTGGCAGCACAAAGCAGCGTGGCGCGCGCTATCCTTGATCTCAGCATCGAGCAATTGGCGCAGAAGGCCGGCGTCACAGCCGATATCATCTTGCGGATCGAGGCGGGCGCGCCTTTGGACGATGACACGCTCGCCAAAGTGCAAGCGGCCTTCGAGGCCGAAGGCGTCGAGTTCACCTTCGGTGATCGTCCCGGCGTGAAGATCAGAACGCTCGACGGGATTATCGAAGTTTCAGCGGGCGGTTCGGTCGTCCCGCTCAAGCATTAGAGCAGGACGAGACAATCGCCGCGCAGCTTATCCTGCGCGCGTTACCATTTGAAATTCATGCCGCCGCCGCCGGGGCCGATGGTCGGCTTCATCTGTCCATCGAAGTCGGACTTGGAAGACGAACTGGTCTCGGACTCTTCGGGCTTCTTGATATAGGAGAAATCCATCGGGACGCTCGTCGACGCCGGCTTTTTCTCAATGTCGGAGATGTCCTGCTTTTTCGCATGCGGCGGCGTCTTCGGCTTTTGAGCGGCTTTTGCCGGAGCCTTGCTAACCGAAGGCGCATCGGTCGAGACGCTGCTTTGCGCCAAGGCCGGATTGAACAGAGCTAAACCGAAACTCGCGGAACAGAAAGCCAGCAAAACGGCAAGGCTGCGCATGTTCATCTTGTCTGCCCCCGAAGCAAGTCCACAATCTCGCGGCCGTTTAAGCTGCGGATTGTGGCAAGGGTAAGCTCCGGGGTTCACTTTTTGGGGAAGGGCATCCTCTCACGGTTGCATGGCCGAGGCCCTTGAGCCAAGTACGCTTCCGCTTATGGGCAGTTCGTACGATGAACCGTGACGGAATCGCCTTCGCCGTTTTCTTTGTGAACTGTTTTCGACTCGCAGTCGCGATCGTCACGACCACCGACAACGCCGCCGACCGTTCCCGCCGCGGCACCCGCGGCCCCGCCGACGATGGCGCCCACCGGACCCGCGGCTTCGCCGCCCTCATGCGCGCCGCGTTCGGCG
>JAATEW010000296.1 GCA_015655535.1 Hyphomicrobiales bacterium
AACAGCACCGATCCCGCGCTTCTCACCTATGTCCGCAATCTCCTTGCACTGCGGCGCCGCTATGACGCATTTCGCCACGCCACATTTTTCACCGGCGAGGCCCTGGCAGGCGGAGACCGGAAAGATATTTACTGGCTGGCGCCGGAGGGACGCGAGATGAGCCAAGACGATTGGCAGGCCTCCGACCGCCGCGCCTTGGGCCTGCAATTCGGCAATGACGCGCCGGACCGCGAGCGGTTTCTGCTTCTCTTCAATGCCGCACCCGAGGATGTGACGTTTCAGTTACCGCCGGATTTTCCATGTGACGGTTTCATGCCGGTCTTTCATTCCGCCGAGCCGGAAGGGCTCGTCAAGAAACCGGGCGGCATTCTGAAGGCAGGCGGATCCTTTCTGCTCGCATCGCGTTGCCTGATGCTCTTCCAGCATGTGCCCGCGGTGCGGCCTTGAATCCAAGGCCGGAGAACCTGAACCGGGCTTCGCCCGACAATGATCGAAGGCTTGCGTGACCAACGAGACGGACCTTCTGTGGCGCCTTGCGGAAAAGGCCGGCGTGGCGCGGACCTATCGGGATGCCTTCGGCGTCGGCTCCGATCCGGGTGAAGAAAGCATCAGGGCCGTTCTCGCCGGATTGGGATTTGCGGTCGAGACGCAGAGCGAACTGGAAGAGTCTCTGGCGCGATTGGACCGCTGGCGCGGGACCCTGATCGCGCCGGTCATCCCTTGTCTTGCCGGTCAGACAACCCGTGTGCCCGTCATCAATCCATCGAATGAAACGCTGACTTGGCGTCTCACATACGAATCGGGAAAGACTTTAGAAGGCGTAGCCACACTCGCGTTCGGGGAAGCCGCGATTGATTTCGAACTTCCGGCTTGTCCGGCTGGGTATCATCAGCTTCATGTCGAATCGGGGCGTCGCACTGCCAAAGCTTTATTAATCTCTGCGCCGCCGCGTTGCTACTTGCCGCAAGCTTTTGCCGACGGCGCCTGCGGCTTCGGGCTTGCCGCGCAGGTCTATGGCCTGCGTTCGGCGCGCGATTGCGGGATCGGCGATCTGACCTCGATTGCCTCGCTCACTCAAGCGAGCGGAACTTATGGCGCGGCATTTTTGGGCTTGAGCCCGCTGCATGCGCTTTTTTCGGCCGATCGCACCAAGTTTTCGCCCTATTCGCCGTCTTCGCGGCTCTTTATCGACCCGATTTTCATCGACCCTCGCGAAGTACCGGGCTTTGCTCAGAGCGCGGCGGCTTCTTATCTTCAGGAGCCCGATGTCCTACGGCTTCTCGAAGAACTTCGTGCCGTGCCTCTGGTCAATCATGCCGCGATCTGGGCCTTGAAGCGCCAGCTTCTCAACCGGCTTTGGCGGCATTTTTCGGAAACCACAGATGCGGATTTCGAACGCTTTCGTCATGAGCGTGGCGACGTTTTGGAATTTCATGCGACCTTCGAGTCGCTCGCCCATCGCTTTTCCAGCGAAGGGTTGATGTGGCTCGGTGAATGGCCGGAAGAGTATCGCGACCTGCGTTCGCCGGCCGTCCGGCAATATCGCGCTGACTTCGCGCCGGATATCGCTTTCCATATCTGGTTGCAATGGCTCGCCGACCGCCAGCTTGGCGCGGCGCAGGCCGCAGCCAAGGCAAGTGGGATGGAGATCGGGCTTTATCGCGATCTCGCCGTCGGCGTCGACCGCGGCGGCTCGGAGGTTTGGACCTGGCCAGAGCGTTTTGCGACCAGCCTGTCGATCGGGGCGCCGCCTGATCCGCTCGGGCCGCAAGGCCAGGATTGGGGCCTGCCACCGCTCAATCCGTTGATGCTCGAAGCCGATGGCCTTGCCGCTTTCCGCGGCTTGATCGCCGCCAATATGCGTCACGCAGGCGCGATCAGGATCGATCACGCGTTTCAATTGCGGCGGCTGTTTCTCATCCCGCTCGGCGCGCCGGCGCAATCCGGCACTTATGTCGATTATCCGTTTGAGGCCATGCTCGCCGTGCTGCGGCTTGAAAGCCATCGGGCCGAGTCGCTGGTGATTGCCGAGGATCTCGGCACTGGACCGGAGTATTTCTCCGAAGCCATCATGCAGGCGGGCATTCTGAGTTATCGCGTGATGCCCTTCGAACGCGAGGCCGATGGTGGGTTCAAGCGGCCTTCCGCCTATCCGCGCGCCGCGATCGCGACATTTTCGACGCATGATCTGCCGACATTCGCCGGCTGGTGGCAGGGCGTCGATGTCGGTGTCAGGCAATCCGTCGGTCTTTACGATCCGGCGACGGCGGAGCGTGAACGGGCTCGGCGCGCGCATGAATTGCAACAATTTTGCGAAAGTTTGAATGAGGAAGGGCTCTTGCCCTCACCCGAAGTTCCTGCCGATCCGCCTTTCGAAGCGGCCATGCACTATCTCGCCCGGACGCAATGCTGCCTTGTCGCCGTGCAATGCGAGGATGTCTCGGCCGAGGTGAATCAGGCCAATCTCCCAGGCCGCGACCTTGGCCATCCCAATTGGCGGCGTAAATTATCGCAGCCGATCGAAGCCATCATGCAAGGGGACGGTCCTTTTGCCCGGGTTGCGGCGCTCATGAAGACGGAACGGCGGAAAATCGCGCAAATGGCGAGGCCGAAGGCCGGGGAAATTTTATCAGGCGGTAACCTGGCTCTGCGAGCCTTGTTTCTCGGTGAGACGACAACAGCGGACTCCATGGGCAAAGACAAAAAGGCCAAGGACAAGGCGGATAAAAAAGACAAGGGCAAGAAGGCGAAGTCTTCGCTTGAGGCGGAGGCGCAGCCGATGCCCGACGCCGGCGGCCGCGTTGCCATCGAAGCTGTCGAGCCGGAACTTGACCGCGGCCGTTACAAGATCAAACGCGTCGTCGGCGACCGTATCGAGGTCACAGCCGATATTTTCACCGACGGGCATGAGAAGATCGCGGCCGAGATTTTGTGGCGCAGTGCGAATGACACAGCTTGGCGGCGCGCACCGATGCGCTTCGTCGACAATGACCGTTGGAGCGGAGCCTTCACGTTCCAGACCATGGCCGAGCATCGTTTCACGATCGAGGCTTGGCGCGATCCCGTCGCGACGCTGCTCGATGCCATGGCGAAGAAACGCGCCGCCGGCCTCGCCGTCGATATGGAAGCCGCCGAGATTCTAGGTCTGATCGGTACGGCTGAAGCGGACAACCGCGATCCGCAAGCCAAGGATAGGCTGCGGGCGCTGTTCGCCAAAGCCAAAGCCGACGATCCCGCACGCATCGACCTCTTCCTTACGGATGAGATGCGCATGCTCATGTCGAAGATCGGGCCGCGCCACAACATCTCGCGCTACGGGCGCGAGATCATTGTTCAGGTCGATCGCCGCAAGGCGAATTTCTCGGCCTGGTACGAACTCTTTCCGCGCTCCGTCACCGACGATGTCAATCGTCACGGCACGTTTCGCGATGTGATCGCGCATCTGCCCTATGTTCACGATCTCGGCTTCGATGTTCTCTATCTGCCGCCCGTTCATCCGGTCGGCAAGACGAACCGCAAGGGCCGCAACAATGCGCTCGTCGCGGACAAAAGCGATCCTGGCAGCGTTTATGCCATAGGCAATGAGCTAGGCGGCCATGATGCGATCCATCCGCAGCTTGGTACGATCGAGGATTTCCGCGCGCTCGTGCGCGCCGCGCGCGGCTATGATATGGAAATCGCGCTTGATTTCGCGGTTCAATGCTCGCCCGATCACCCTTGGATCAAGCAGCATCCCGAATGGTTCGCATGGCGGCCCGACGGTACGATCCAATATGCCGAAAATCCGCCCAAAAAATACGAAGATATCGTCAATGTGGACTTCTACGGTGCCGGCCTGCCGGCGCTGTGGGAGGCCTTGAAGGAGATCGTCACCTTCTGGGTGCGCGAAGGGGTGCGGATTTTCCGGGTGGACAATCCGCATACGAAGCCTTTGCCCTTCTGGGAGTGGCTGATCGCCGAGGTCAACCGCGAAGACCCGGATGTGATCTTCCTTGCCGAAGCCTTCACGCGCCCCAAAATGATGAAGCGGCTCGCCAAGATTGGCTTCCAGCAGTCCTATACCTATTTCACCTGGCGCAATAGCAAGCCTGAGATCATGAGCTACATGCAGGAACTGACCGGCGAGATGGCGGATTATTACCGGCCGAATTTCTTCGTGAATACGCCGGACATCAATCCGTACTATTTGCAGACGAGCGGCCGCGCGGGTTTCGTCGTGCGCGCGACTTTGGCGGCGACTCTGTCGAGCAATTGGGGGCTCTATAGCGGCTTCGAATTTTGCGAAGCCCGCGCCTTGCCCGGCAAGGAAGAATATGCCGACTCGGAAAAATACGAGATCAGGCCTTGGGATTATGACCGCCCCGGCAACATCAAGGCGCATATAGCCGCGCTCAATCGCATCCGCCGCGAAAATCCGGCGCTGCATGATTTCCGCCAATGCCTGTTTCTCAATGCCTGGAACGATGCGATCGTCGCCTATGCGCGCTTTTCGCCGGACAAATCGAATTGCGTGATGGTGATCGTCAATCTCGATCCGCATCAGCGCCAGGATTGCACTTACGAAGTGCCGCTCTGGGAATTCGGCCTGCCCGATCAGGCGTCGATCGAGGCGGAGGATCTTCTGAACGGCGGCCGTTTCACGCTCTACGGCAAGACCCATCAAATCGCACTTGATCCGGCCGGGCGATCGGCCATCATCTGGCGTCTCATACCGCCGAAAGTTGCATCATGATCGATCGCGACGACGTGCAATGGTATCGCGATGCGATCATCTATCAATTGCACGTCAAATCCTTTTTCGATTCCGACAATGACGGCATAGGCGATTTCATCGGCCTGACGCAGAAGCTCGATTACATCAAGGATCTCGGCGCGACCGCGCTTTGGCTGATGCCGTTCTATCCCTCGCCTCTGCGCGACGACGGCTACGATATTTCGGATTATCGCGGCATCAACCCGGCCTATGGGACGATCCGCGACTTCAAGCATTTCGTGCGCGAGGCGCATGAGCGCGGGCTTCGCGTCATCATCGAACTCGTCATCAACCATACCTCGGATCAGCATCCCTGGTTCCAGCGCGCCCGCAAGGCAAAGGCGGGCTCCGCCTTCCGCAATTTCTACGTCTGGTCGGATAGCGATGAGTGCTACAAGGACACGCGCATCATCTTTCTCGACACGGAGAAATCGAACTGGACCTGGGACGACGAAGCCAATGCCTATTTCTGGCATCGTTTCTATAGCCACCAGCCGGATCTCAACTTCGACAATCCGCGCGTCATCGAGGCCGTCCTCGATGTGATGCGCTATTGGCTCGACATGGGCGTCGATGGGTTGCGGCTCGACGCCATTCCCTATCTGATCGAGCGGGAAGGCACGAGTTGCGAAAATCTCTTCGAGACTCACGCCGTCATCAAGAAGCTGCGCGCCGCTGTCGATGCCGGCTATCCGGACCGCATGCTGCTCGGCGAAGCCAATCAATGGCCGGAGGATGCGGCGCGTTATTTCGGCGATGGCGACGAATGCCACATGGCGTTTCATTTTCCGCTGATGCCGCGCATCTATATGGCGCTGGCGCAGGAAGACCGGCATCCGATCACCGACATCATGCGGCAGACGCCGGATATTCCCGAAGGCGCGCAATGGGCGATCTTTCTGCGCAACCATGACGAGATGACGCTCGAAATGGTGACGGATAAAGAGCGCGACTATCTGTGGACCTCCTATGCCGCGGATCATCGGGCCCGCATCAATCTCGGAATCCGC
>JAATEW010000055.1 GCA_015655535.1 Hyphomicrobiales bacterium
ACAACCCTTTTCGCAATTTTGCTGGCGATCTCGTTTTCACATCTGCTGAACGACATCATCCAATCGCTGGTGCCTGCGATCTATCCGGTTTTGAAGACGTCCTTCGCGCTGGATTTCGGCCAGATCGGCCTCATCACGCTCGCCTTTCAACTCACCGCCTCCTTGTTCCAGCCCTTTATCGGACTTTACACGGACAAATATCCAAGCCCCTATTCGCTGGCGATCGGCATGGGATTCTCGCTCGGCGGGTTGCTGCTTTTGTCGGTTGCACCGAATTTCATCGCGCTTCTCCTCGCAGCCGCGCTAGTCGGTGTCGGCTCTTCCGTGTTCCACCCCGAGGCATCGCGCGTGGCGCGCATGGCGTCGGGCGGACAGCACGGATTGGCGCAATCCCTGTTTCAGGTCGGCGGCACGGCGGGGGCCGCTTTGGGCCCGTTGCTCGCGGCCTTCATCGTCGTGCCGCACGGACAGCATAGTCTTGCGTGGTTCTCGGTGGTCGCCCTTCTCGCCATGATCGTGCTGACGGGCATCGGCCAATGGTATGGCCGCACGATCGCCGCCACGCGGGCGAAGCCGCGCGCCGCCGCCTATCCCGGCTCCGGGCTCTCGCGCCGCAAGGTCTTTTTCACGATCTCGATCCTGCTCATGCTCGTCTTTTCCAAGTTCTTTTATACGGCGAGCATCAGCAGCTATTACACGTTCTATCTGATCCAGAAATTCAACCTGTCGGTGCAAGAGGCGCAGCTCTTTCTGTTCCTTTTTCTCGGCGCCATGGCGCTCGGCACATTTTTGGGCGGCCCGATCGGCGACCGCATCGGACGGCGCTATGTCATCTGGGCTTCGATCCTCGGCGTGCTGCCCTTCACGCTCGCTTTGCCGTACGCGGGCCTCGTTGCGACCGGCGTGCTCAGCGTCATCATCGGCTTGATCCTATCGTCTGCCTTTGCCGCGATCCTCGTCTATGCGCAAGAGCTTTTGCCGGGCAAGGTCGGAACGGTCGCGGGGCTCTTCTTCGGCTTCGCCTTCGGCATGGGCGGATTGGGCGCGGCGGTCCTCGGCGAAGTCGCCGATATGACCAGCATTACCTTCGTCTATCGCATCTGCGCCTTCCTGCCGGCGCTTGGGCTTTTCGCCTATTTTCTGCCGCGGCTCGGCGAAGAGCCTATGGCGAATAGCTGATCCTCTTCCAGAGATTACGCTTTTGGAAGATCGTCATTGCGAGCGAAGCGAAGCAATCCAGAAGCAATCCAGAAGCAATCGTTCCAAGCATGGGTTGCTTCGTCGCTCCGCTCATCGCAATGACGGCATAGATTGCGCGGGCTATTCGATCGGCTGCGTTGCCGCGCGCAGCCATCTGCGCGTGGCGGGCTCGACCAGTGGCGAGACGACCTTGCGCACCCGCGCATGATAGGCGTTGATCCAATCGAGTTCTTCTGCGTTGAGAAGCTTCGGCTCGATCAGATTGCGGTCGATCGGCACAAGCGTGATCGTTTCGAAGCCATAGCTCTCGCGTTCGGCGCCAGCGATCTCGCGTGGTTCGACGATCACCAGATTTTCGATGCGAATGCCCCAATGGCCGGCATTATAATAGCCGGGCTCATTCGACAGGATCATGCCCGGCTCAAGCGGCTGCATGCCGATCTTGGAGATGCGCTGCGGTCCTTCATGCACCGAGAGATATGAGCCGACGCCATGGCCCGTGCCATGATCGAAATCGAGACCGGCCTGCCACAGCGCGAGCCGCGCCAGCGCATCGATCTGCGCGCCTGACGTGCCTTTCGGAAATACGGCACGGGCAATGGCGGTATGGCCTTTGAGCACGCGGGTGAAACGGTCGCGCATCGCTGCATTGGGTTCGCCGACCGCGACGGTGCGGGTGATATCCGTCGTACCGTCTTGATATTGCGCGCCGGAATCGATGAGGAAAATCCCACGTTTGATCTTGCGGTTGGTTTTCTCCGTAACGCGATAATGCGGGATCGCTGAATGCGGCCCCGCCGCCGAGATCGACGGAAAGGACACATCCTTCAATTTCTTCGTGTCGCGCCGGAAGGTCTCCAGCGCCTCGGCGGCTTCGATCTCGGTCAGTTCGCCTTCGGCGGCCTCGCCTTCGAACCAATGCAGGAAGGACACCATGGCGGCCGCGTCGCGGATATGGGCCTGGCGCATGCCTTCGAGCTCGGTCGGATTCTTCTTCGCCTTCATCAAACCGATCGGATCGGTGCCCACGTCCGCTTGGCCGCCGGCCTTTTCGAAGATCTGGATCAGTTTGGCAGGCGCGGTGCCGGCGTCGAAGAGCACGCGCTTGCCCTTCCTGGCGAGATCCTGCAGATCGGCTTTCAAATCTTTAGGCTCCGCCAGCGCCGCGAGTGGCTTGAGTTTCGCCCTGACACTATCGTCGAGCTTTTCGAAATCGACATAGAGTTTCGGCCTGCCGGTGCGGGCGATGATCGCAAAGGACAGGGGCAGCGGCGTATGCGACACGTCCTGCCCGCGAATGTTGAAGGCCCAGGCAACCGCATGGGGATCGCTAACGACAAGCGCATCCTTGCCGCCAAGCGCCGCAACGATGCGCGCGAGCTTCTTCGCCGACGGCTCGCCCGCATAACGCGGCGGATGCACTGTGATCTCGCCTTGCGGCGCCTTCGGCCGATCGGTCCAGATCAGATCGATGAGATTGGGCTCGACGGCGACAAGTTCGGCACCGGCCTTCGCGGCCGCGAGGGCATAACGCGCGATCTGGCCGGGCGTATGCAGCCAAGGATCATAGCCGATGCGCGACCCTTTGCGCAGCTTCGTCTCAAGCCAACGGTCGGGTGAGATGTGCGCGAGCGCGACGGGCTCGAAAACCTCCGGGTCGATTTGCGATTGCACCGCGAGCGTGTAACGCCCATCGACAAAGAGAACGGCTTGTCGTCTCAAGACAATCGCAAGCCCGGCCGAACCGGTGAAGCCCGAAAGCCACGCGAGCCTTTCTTCCGATGGTGCGACATATTCATTTTGATGACGGTCCGCGCGCGGCACCAAATATCCATCGATCTGATATTTGCGAAATGTCGAGCGCAATGCCGCGACGCGCGCGGCACTGTCCGATGAATCGGCGGACTCTTCAAAGGTCTGATAAAGGGCTTCGAACATATAGGGATCCCGTGCGTTTCATGGCGCGGCGCGAATCGGCTGCGCGCGCGCATCGAGCGAATTTGGCGGTTACATAGCAGATATATGACGCGGACGCATAGTCGCGGCTAGGGGTCAAGCGTTTTGATCCGCAGTCCCATCAAAAACCTGCTCGATCATGCCACGGGCGATTTCCTCTTCGCCCATGATGACCTTATCAGCGCCGAGACGAGTCAAATGGTCGACTTCGGCGTCGGAATGCGCGCGTGCGATGATCGTAATGGCTGGATTGGCAGCCTTCGCCTGCAAGACGATCTGCCCGGCCTCGAACGCATTCGGAATGGCGATGATGAGACGCCGCGCGGCAATAAGATTGGCCGCCGCGAGAATATCCGGCCGCGTGGCATTGCCGCTGATCATCTCGATGCCGCCGCCTTGCAAATTGGCCGCGACCTTATCCGCATCGTCGATGACGAGGAATGCCATGCCCGCATCCTTCAAGACCTTGCCGACACGCGTGCCGACGCGACCATAACCAACCAGGACCGTATGATCGGCAAGCTTCGTTGGAATCAAAGTCTCGGCATCCGGCATCTTGCGCGCCGGTGCCTTGGAGCGCGCCGTTGGAGCCGCCGCCACGGGCTCCGCCTCATCACCGCGGCCAACACGCCGCTCGAGCCGAGGCCGCAGCCAATCGATCGCGGCGAAAGCCAAAGGGTTCAAAAGAATCGACAGGATCGCACCGGCGAGAATGAGATCGCGTCCTTGCGGCGGCAGCAGATTCAAACCGACGCCGAGTTCGGCGAGAATGAAGGAGAACTCGCCGATCTGCGCCAGGCTCGCCGAAATCGTCAGAGCCGTGCCGAGCGGATAGCCGAAGATAAGAACGATCAGAAAAGCAATCGCCGACTTGCCGACCACAATGATCAGCAATGTGCCGAGAATCGGCAAGGGCTCATGAAACAGGCTCGCCGGATCGAAAAGCATGCCGACCGAGACGAAGAACAAAACCGCGAAAGCATCCCGCAGCGGTAGGGTTTCCTCCGCCGCGCGATGGCTCAATTCCGACTCGCTTAAAATCATGCCGGCGAAAAACGCGCCGAGCGCGAGCGATACGCCGAAAAGCTGCGTCGCGCCGAAGGCGACGCCGAGCGCGATGGCGAGCACCGCAAGCCGGAACAATTCGCGCGAACCCGTATGAGCAACATAGTGCAAAATCCAGGGAATGACGCGCCGGCCGACGATCAGCATGAAAGCGACGAAGGCCATCAGCTTGACGACCGTCAGTCCGAGCACGCCCCAGAAGCCGAGACCGAAGCGCACGGCGAGCGGATCATGCGAAGCGGCATCACTCGTGCCGAGAACGCTCGCCAGCGCCGGCAGCAGCACGAGCGTCAGCACCATGGCGAGATCTTCGACGATCAGCCAGCCGACCGCGATGCGCCCGCGTTCGGTCTGCATGAGATGACGCTCCTGCATCGCACGCAGCAGCACCACGGTGCTCGCGACCGACAGAGCCAAACCGAAGACGAGCGCCGCGCCGATCGGCCATCCCATGCCCCAGGCAAGCGCCGCGCCCATGGCGGTTGCGACGGCGATCTGGAGAACCGCTCCCGGGACCGCAATGGCGCGGACGGAGAGAAGATCCTTCAAGGAGAAATGCAGGCCAACGCCGAACATAAGCAAGATGACGCCGAGTTCGGCGAGTTCCGGCGCGAGACTTTGATCGGCGACGAAGCCCGGTGTGTGCGGCCCGGCGAGAACGCCGGCCACAAGATAGCCGACGAGCGGCGGCAGGCGTAGCCGATTGGCTATGGTGCCGAAGATGAACGCTAGCCCGAGGCCAATGACGATCGTGGCAATGAGAGGGGTCTCATGCGGCATGATGTGAGAGGTGTCCCGTTGA
>JAATEW010000369.1 GCA_015655535.1 Hyphomicrobiales bacterium
AGGCGGGCCGTCTCGATAAGGATCCTGATGCGGTTTATCCGCAACGCGGCATATTTCCCACGCGGGCATGCTTCGGACTTTATGTCGACGATCTTCATCGCAAGACAGCCGCGGCCGCACCCCAGGTCAACTATCGTCATGTTCAAACTCGAGTGGAGGCGATCGCCAGAGGCGCCGACGGATATCGGTTGGAATGCGCATCGGGCGCTGTCGTCGGAGCAGATATTCTGGTGCTGGCGACAGGCCATCCGGCACCGCGTCTGCCATGGCCCTTGCCGGAGCTTGCAGATCATCGCGCTTTGATCGTCAATCCCTGGGCGTCCGGCGCGGTCGACCGGATCAAACCCACTGACACTGTCCTGATCGTCGGGACCGGCCTGACCATGGGCGACATTGTCGCCTCCTTACGGCAGCGAGGTCATCAAGCGCCGATCACCGCCATTTCGCGGCGCGGACTGACGCCGAGGCCCCGCTCGGTGACGGTCGATCCGATCGAAGGCCTAACCTTCGCGGGCCTCGGGTCTGTAAGCCGGGTGCTTCATACCGTCCGGCAGAAGAGCAGCGAAGCCGAGGCCGAGGGAAAATCCTGGTCCGATGTCTTCGACGTTCTGCGCCAGCAAAATAGCGCCATATGGACGGCTTGGAGCCTCGCGGAAAAGCGGCGTTTCCAGCGTCATCTGCGGGCCTATTGGGACGTTCACCGGTTTCAGGCCGCGCCGCAAATCCACGATCTCGTCACGCGCGAACAAGCCGGCGGCGGCCTCACGATTTTTGCCGCTGCCATGACAAAGGCCGAGATCCTCGACGGAAAGATCGGCGTTACATTACGGCGGCGCGGCCAAAATACCCTTGAGACTCACGCTTTCGATGCCATCATCAACTGCACCGGCGCGACCGGTCCGTTGATCGCGGAAAGCCCGCTTCTGACGTCCATGGCGGAGGCCGGATTGATCCAGGCCGATATCCTGGGATCAGGCATTGACGTCGATGCGTCGAGCCGGGCCAGACGGCTGTCGACGGGTACGCCCGACGAAAGCCTCTATGTTTTGGGGCCTGCCATTCGCGGCTGTCTTGGCGAGATCAGCGGCGCTCTCGAAATCGCAACGCATGTGCAGACCGTCACGAAGCTTATCGTATCGCATTTGCAAGAAAGGCATGCGGCCGCCCTTTGAGACGGCCATGCTTCGCGCGATTTTCAAATCGCGCGCGCGATAAGCCGGACATTTAAACGCTTGAGACAGTTTGGGGATCACATGGGTTCTCTCGATCGATTGCGCGACTTCGTGATCGGCACGACCAAAATCGTCGAAGCGAATAAAACGGAGGCAGAAACCGTCGCTGCGGTAACGCCATTGCTCGCGCGGCTCATTGCAAAAGACGATTGGCTGCCGGACGATTATGCGCAGCCGCATCCGGAATATTATCGTCAATATCTCTTGCATGCCGATCCGCTCGAACGATTCTCCGTCGTGAGCTTTGTCTGGGGACCTGGGCAAAAAACGCCCATACATGATCATCGCGTCTGGGGGCTTGTGGGCGTCCTGCGGGGCGCGGAGCTTTCAACCGATTATACGAAGACACAGGATGGCGCTCTTATCGCCCAAAAGGAGGAGCGTCTGGAGCCCGGCGCAATCGTCGCGCTTTCGCCAAACAGGCGCGATATCCACACCATCCGGAATGCGTTCGAGGATCGCGTGTCGGTCAGCATTCATGTCTATGGCGCGAATATAGGCGCGGTCCGGCGCGCGGTTTTCGACTTTCCGGGCGGACGAGAAAAGCCATTCGTGTCGGGTTATTCGAACACCCGCGTGCCAAACCTCTGGGACCGGTCGGAAAACCTGAGATAGACTGGCACCACCTCCACGACCCTGTCGCCGTCGTGCCTTAAATTCGCAATTAGAGCGCCTTCCCCGAATGCGGAGTCGCATTCGGGAAAAGAACTCGCTCCAGATCAATAACTTGAAGCATGTTCTCATCCAAAAAGTCGAACAACTTTTTGGGAACATGCTCTAGATGCCGCCGAATCATGCTTTCATTGCGAGGCCCATGATGAAAAAAGCGATCGCGATTGCCGCCCTCTTGGCCGCGCCGATGTCACCCGCCGCCGCCCAGGAACGCCCGCCCCTGTTGGTCGAATCGCCGTGCGGCTGGTTCGTGAAGACGGCTCCCTATATTTGGAGCACCGATCATATCATCAGGGTCGATACATGGGGCGTTGTCGCCGGCCAGCTTTGGTTCGGGCCCGGCAAATATCGGCTCGATGACGGCACGGATGCCTACGAGTTCGTCGAGCGCAAATGCGGTCATGGCGCGGTGCCAGGCGCGCTCTATCGCAGCGCCATGCCTCTGCCCTTCGGCCTTCTGCCCTGGTATCAATGAGGCGGCCCCGCCGCCTCTCAGACTCACAATTGAACGGACAATTGGCCCGGCGCCGTATAGCCGGAGTCGAAGATCGTTTCGAGCGTGATCTTCAAGTTCTTATTCGGCACCACGCCGATGATTCTGAAGACCGGCAAGCCGCTCAAGCCGCCACTTTCAAGAAAGAGCTCCACGAGCACACTTGATGTGCGTTCTTTTTCGGAATCGTTGGATTGAGACGTATCCTGGAGGGACATTCGCACACGCATGGGTCTTTTTTCTGTGTAATCGAAGACCTTACCCGTCGGACGAAACCTGCTCCAAGCTTCCCTGATCTTGCATTCTGTGATGTCCGGCATCCTAACCCCCGTTTGGATGAGCCGTCACAGAGTCTATCCTAATATTTCAAATTTGTTAACTCTCGTGAACGCACACGCATCATATTGTAATCATTATTTAATCTGCGCGTAAGTCGATACCGTTTTTAGGCTGCTGCCGGGGCAATATCACGAAGAGAATTGAACAAGACGGGTGAAAACGATCGTATCTCCGCAGGCGATTCGGCCACCATAGGCATCCCAAAGGCCGGTAAATCCCGGTTGTCACAGAAATTAAGACAAGCCAGACTAGACTATATGCGGTAGCCGATGGCTGACGCGATTTTCGATTGCGCCGCGCATAAACACGCAAATGAATTTCGGCTTGGGGGAGTTCATGTCGAATTTTGACCGATCTTCCGATTCGCCCCCGCCAGGCGATACCCTCGATCCCATCACCGATGCCGCGTTGGAAGACGTGCTGAAGACCGTACCGCAAGGCGCGTTCGCCCTGGCGGGCGCAGCGATGGGCCTCTTGGTGCTGGCCTGGCTCGCCGTCTATGTCTTCATCTTCCTGGCGCGGGGGCCGATCAGCTGATGGCTCCAATCACCAACGAGCAGGAGCTCCAGAAGACCGAGTTTCGCTGGGCCATGATCGTCACCGGCGCGGTGACGGTCCTCTTCGCCGTCATCGGTATTTCGAGCTTCGTCATGGCGCTGCATCCGCCGAGCCATGTGGAGTCCATCGACCCCGCGACTGTCAGCCAGAGCAAGGAATTCGCCGAAAGCAATCTCGGCACCAGCGTCGATCCGGACGGTGCCGTGACGGTGCGCATCATCGCCACGCAATTCGCCTTCGTGCCGCGCTGCATTCCCGTGCCGCAGGGAAAGCCGGTGACGATCCGCGTCACCAGCCCGGATGTCATCCATGGCTTTCTAATCGCCGGCACGAATGCCAACACGATGGTCGTGCCGGGCTATGTGGCGGAAGTCCGCACCGTGTTCGGCACGGCGGGCGATCATCTGATGCCATGCCACGAATTTTGCGGCCTCGGCCATAGCGAGATGTGGGCCCTGGTCCGCGTCGTCCCGCAAGCCCAATGGCAGACAGACGCTGATGGAAAGGCTCGCTGTGACATATCGCGCTGACCGACTGATCCTCGCCCATTTCGGCGTCGCCTTCGCGGCATTCGCGCTGGCGATCCTGCTCGGCGCCTGGCAGATGACGGTGCGCAGCGGGCTCGAGCCCGCCTTCACATCGCCCGAGGCCTATTTCGCCTCGGTCACGGCGCATGGCACGATCATGGGCTATGTGATGCCGACACTCTTCATCATGGGCTTCGGCTATTTCGTCTCCGTGACCACGCTCGACCGGCCTCTCCCCAGCCTGCGCCTTGCCTGGGCCGGCTTCTGGCTCGTCATCGTCGGCGTCGCCATGGCGCTGCCCGCCGTCTTCTCCGGCAAGGCGACCGTTCTCTACACTTTCTATCCGCCGCTGACCGGCAGCGTCTTTTATTATCTCGGCCTCGTGCTGGTCGTGGTCGGCTCATGGTTCTGGGTCGGCCTGATGATCTGGGCGATGGCGGGCTGGAAAAAGGACAACCCCGGCAAGCCGGTGCCACTCGCGATGTACGGCAATGTCGCGAACGCGTTTTTGTGGTTATGGACCACCGTCGGCGTCGCGGTCGAACTTCTATTTCAGGTCATTCCGGCCTCGCTCGGCTGGACGCAGACGATCGATATCGGCTTGGCCCGTACGTTGTTTGCCTGGACCTTGCACCCGATCGTCTATTTCTGGCTGCTGCCCGCCTATATCGTCTTCTACACGATCGCGCCACGCGCAGCCGGCGGACGGCTCTACAGCGATATGATGGGGCGTCTCAGCTTCTTGCTTCTGGTGCTCTATTCGCTGCCTGTCGGCATGCATCATCTGTTTATGGATCCGGAGCATGGCACCGGCTTCAAGTTTCTGCAGATGATGCTGACGGTGCTCGTCACCGTGCCGACTTTGCTGACGATCTTCACGATCGGCGCCTCGATGGAAATCGCCGGGCGGCTGCGCGGCGGCAAGGGTCTCTTCGGCTGGATCGGCGCGCTTCCCTGGGATCGGCCGATGGTGCTTGCAACCTGCCTCAGCTTCGTTCTGCTCGGCTTCGGCGGTTTCGGCGGCATCATCAACATGTCCTATGGCATGAACGCGATGATCCACAACACGTCCTGGGTCACGGCGCATTTTCATCTGATCTACGGCGGGACGGTGGTGATCATGTATTTCGCCATCGCCTATGAATTCTGGCCGAAGCTCGTCGGGCGCGAGCCCTTATCTCTCAAGCCCATCCGCCTCCAACTTTGGATGTGGGCCATCGGCATGGTGGTGACGACCTTCCCCTGGCACATCCTCGGTCTCGAAGGCCAGCCGCGCCGGGTCGCGACCTTCGACTATACCAATCCAATGATCGCCCATTGGCAGAATTGGACCATCGTCTCGATGATCGGCGGTTATATTCTGCTGACCTCCGGACTTTTGTTCGTTTGGAACCTCCTGACGCTCTATCGGGGCGCCGAGGCCGACCGCCAGATGCACTATGCGGTGGCCGTCTACCCGCCGCATCGCGTGCCGAGCGCGCTCAACGGTTTTGATTTGTGCAACGGGCTGGTGCTTTTCCTGATGCTCATGGCCTACGGCTATCCCGTCGCGCAGTTCTTCTTCATCAAGGACTATCCCGCGCTTGTTCATCGCGTCGATCTTGGGAATTGAGAGATGTCCGAAACATCCCCTCTCACACCCGGACCCATAGGTAGCGACCATCCTGCGAGCGATCGCTCCTGGCGCATCTGGACCAGCGTTTTCATCGCCGGTTTCGTCCTCGTCAGCCTTGTCATCGGCTTTGTGATTTTGCCCTGGCGCAGCGAAAGCGGGGTTGATCCTTTCACCGCCATCTGCCGCGCGCTCGGCCTGCCGGGTTCCGAAAAGATCCCGCCCGATCCGGGCGCCGCGAAAGCGAGTGCGCCTGCCTCCAATGTCACCTGGACGATCGAAACGAACCGTCTCTTGTCCAATGCGAGCGCGGCAAAAGGCACAGCGCTGGCCAAGGACACCTGCGGCGCCTGCCATGGCGAGGATGGGAAATCGACCGATCCGGAGCAATTTCCAAATCTCGCCGGCCAATCGCAAGCGGCGATCTTCAAGGAGCTTGCCGATTTCCAATCGGGCGACCGCAAGTCGGACATCATGGCGCCGATCGCGCAGGCGCTCACGCGAGAACAGATGGCGGATGTCGCCGCCTATTATGCCGCGCAGAAACCGGACGATCTGCGGGCCGCCGATTCGGCCGTCATGCTGAAGGTCGATCTTTTGGCGCGCGAAGGCGACCCGAAGCGCGGCATTCCTTCATGCGATTCCTGTCATGGACCAAGCCGCAGCGGCCCGGAAGATGCCCCGCTCCTTTTGGGGCAATCGGCGCCCTACATCGAGAAGCAGATCGGGAATTTCGGCAGTCAGACACGCCATAATGATGTGTTCGAGCGTATGCGCACCATCGCGCATCAATTGACGCCGGAAGAGGCGCATGCCCTGGCGATTTATTATCATGGCATGCCTGCATCGAATTAAGGTTCGAACCTCATCACCTGCTCCCTCACCCTGAGGTGCGCGCATTCAAATCCGTTGCGATTTGAATGCAAGCCTCGAAGGGCGAGGGATCGTTATCGCCTTGCTTTACTCCAAACCCTCGTCCTTCGAGACGCGTTCCTTGCGGAACGCTCCTCAGGATGAGGGTTTGGAGGCCGTGCGGCTGCAAAGCACCATTAAAAAGCGCCGCGCGCCTCGATCGGCCAAATATCGACGAGTTTGTCACCTTCAACCACGTGAAAATGATCGTAGAGATTCACCGTAGGATCGCAATGCGGCACGATCAATTCGAATGACGTACCGAGCGCGGGCTGCTGAGCGCCCTCCGGCAAATCGATGATCCCGTGCTCGTCGCTGTCCGGCCTATAGACCGCGCCTTCGACCGGCGCTTGCCGGAAGGCCGGCAGCGTGCCTTTGGCGGAGAAATGCTTGTTGCCGCCGTCGCAGGCCACGCGGCCCGGGTAATTGCGATCGATGACCGACACTTTCACGAAAAGCGACGGCTCGAAAGGCATCGCTTTGGTCTCCTGCTCCAGTTCAATGTTCGAATATTCGACATCGTTGAAGACATAGCTGCCGCATTGCAGTTCCGTGTAGCAATGAAGGCCGGGGTCCATGAACAAGGTACCCGTCGAACCGCCCGTCACATGCTCGATTCTGTGCCCGGCCGAGGCCAGCGCCGCGACGATCTCCTTGATGAAAGCGGCGCAATCCTGCGACACCTTGAGTCTGTCGGCATAGGTCTCGACATGCGAAATATGCGAGGCATAGGCCTGCATGCCGGCAAGCCGCAGGCTTGCATGGGCAGCGATGCGCCCGGCGACGGCAAGCGCTTGCGGCGCCGAGATGATCCCGTTGCGATGCCGCCCGAGATCGACATCGAGCAATGTGTCGAGCACGACACCAGCCTGTTGCGCAGCATCCGCGATCCGGTCGACCATGTCCGGATCGTCCGCGACAATCGTGATCTTGCAGCCGTCCGACGCGAGCTTGATCGCCCGCGCGATCTTATTCGCTTGGGTGAAATCCGACGTGATCAAAAGATCGCGGAGGCCTTTCGCGGCCAAGGCCTCGGCCTCGCCGACCGTCGCGACGCAGAGACCATTGGCCCCGGCCTCGATCTGCAAAGCGCCGAGCGCCGCCGATTTATGCGATTTCGCATGCGGCCGGAGCTTGATGCCATTCGTGCGGCAGAAGGCCTGTGCCTTCGCGATATTGCCACGCGCAGCCGGCAGGTCGAGCACGAGGCAAGGTGTCGCCAAAACCTCGCGGCTGCCCTGCTGGCCGATCAGCGCCGCATTGGGACTTGTTGTCGTCATTCCTAATCTCTTCTTCCATCGCATCATTTTGATCCGAAAAGTCTGCAACTTTTCGGAATGATGCTATCCCGCATCCGCGACGAGGCCGGCGGCGGCTATGCCCGCCAGAACGCAGGCCTCGTCATTATCCGACGTATCGCCGCTCACGCCGACGGCGCCAAGCAAAGTCCCGGCGATATCGCGCATCAAAACGCCGCCCGGCACGGGAATGATCTTGCCTTGCGCCAATGTATTGACGGCATCGACGAAGAAAGGCTGCTCTTGCGCCCGTTTGAAAATCGCGCGCGAGCCCATCCCCAGTGCCAAGGCCCCATAGGCCTTGCCCTGCGCAACCTCCGCCCGCAACAGGCTCGTGCCGTCTTGCGCCGCGAAGGCTCGCAAACAACCGCGTGCATCAAAAACCGCGACGGCGATCGGCTTCAATTGAAGCTCTTTGCTTTTGGCAAGAACCGTATCGGCGATGCTACGCGCCATATCCAGGGTCAATGTCATATTGATCTTTCCGTCCTTCCTTATGCCGCGCGGGCAGCGGCCATGCTCGATGCCAGCAATCGCGCGACATGGATCGCCTCGCGCTGCGTGCCGTCCTTGATCTGATGCCGGCAGGATGTTCCGTCGGCGATAACGATGGCGTCTGGCAGTTTGCGCACGGCCGGCAGAAGCGAGAGTTCGGCCATGGTCTTTGACACATCGATCGTCTCGGCCTGATAGCCGAAGGCACCCGCCATGCCGCAACAGCTCGACTCGATCACACCGAGATCAAGATTTGGGATGAGGCGCAGCGCACCTTCGACCGCGCCCATGGTGCCAAAGGCCTTCTGATGGCAATGACCATGCAAAAGCACTTTACCAGCGACCGGCGCAAGCCCCGGCGCGAAACGCCCGGCCTTGGCCTCGCGCAGAATGAATTCCTCAAAGAGGAGCGCATGAGCGGCAGCGCGCTTGGCTTCATCGCCCGGCAGCACGGAGACGAGCTCGTCACGAAAGGTGAAAAGGCAGCTCGGTTCAAGTCCGACGAGCGGCACGCCGCGTTCGAGAAAGGGCTTGAGCGCGCGCAATGTGCGCCGCATCTCGGCGCGGGCCGCCTCCACATTGCCGACCGAGAGAAAGGTCCGTCCGCAACAGAGCGGACGCTTGCCATCTTCTGCTTGCGCCAGATGGACATGATAGCCGGCCCCCGTCAGCACGGCGAGCGCGGCGTCGAGATTTTCCGGCTCGAAACTCGCGTTGAACGTATCTGCCCAGAGCACGACCTCCCGGCCCTCGCTCGGCCCGAAGGCCCTGGCCTTTGGTGCAAAGCGCCGCATCCGCCATTCCGGCAGGGACCGGCCAGCGCTGAAGCCCGTGAGTTTTTCGAGCGCCCAAGCCATCGGCGGCAGGGCGTTGCGCAAATTGAGCAAAGGCGCGATCCAGGCGGCATAGCGCGCATAATGCGGCATGAAACCGACGAGCCGGTCGCGCAGCGAATAACCCTGTGTCTTGGCCCGCGCGGCCAAGACTTCGATCTTCATTTTCGCCATGTCGACGCCGGTCGGACATTCGCGCTTGCAGGATTTGCACGAGACACAAAGCTTCATCGTCTCGGCCATCGCGTCCGACGCAAAAGCGTCCGTTCCGATCTGGCCTGAGAGCGCCAGCCGCAGGCTATTGGCGCGCCCGCGCGTCACATGCTGCTCGTCCCGCGTCACGCGATAGGACGGGCACATGGCGCCGCCTTCGAGCTTCCGGCAGGCGCCATTATTGTTGCACATTTCGACGGCGCCTTGCAGGCCGCCGATGACGCCCGGATAGTCCGACCAATCGAGCGCGGGCGCGAAATCATCGACGTGATAATCCGGCGCATAGCGAAACAGGCTGCGATCGTCGAATTTGGTCGAATGCACGATCTTGCCGGGATTGAAGAGACCCTGCGGATCGAACGTGTCCTTCACCTCTTCGAAAGCATGCACGAGCTTTGCGCCGAACATCTGTTCATGAAACTCGCTGCGCAGCAGACCGTCGCCATGCTCGCCCGAATGCGAACCCTTATAGGCACGCACCAGAGCGAAGGCCTCTTCGGCGATCGCGCGCATCGCCTTCACATCTTTTTCGAGCCTGAGGTTGAGCACCGGGCGCACATGCAGGCAGCCTTCAGACGCATGCGCATACCATGTGCCGCGCGTGCCATGCCTCTCGAAAATGCGGGTGAGATTTTCGGTATAATCCGCGAGCTGCGGCAAGGGCACCGCGCAATCTTCGACGAAGGAGATGGGCTTTCGCTGGTCCTTCATCGACATCATGATGTTGAGGCCGGACATGCGCAGATCGGTGATCGCCGCCTGCAATGCCGGATCGTAAACTTCGACCACCCCGCCCCAATGGGCGCGGTCGCGATCGAAGCCAAAGCCGAGATCGCCCATCAGTTCGGAAAGCTGGCGCATGCGGCTTTTGTTTTCGGCTTCGTCCTCGCCGAACTCGACAAGCAGAAGCGCCGCCGGCTCGCCGCGCAATATGGCCTCAAGCGTCGGCTTGAACATGGCAATCGCGCTTGCGAGCTCGATCATGGTCGAATCGACGAGTTCGACGGCGATAGGCTTCAGCTTCACGAGATGCTGCGCCGTTTCCATCGCCGCGTAGAACGTACCGAAATGGCAGACGCCCACGGCCCGCTTGCCAAGCATCGGCCATAATTTCAATTCGACAGCCGTCGTATAGGCGAGCGTGCCTTCCGAGCCGACGAGAATATGCGAAAGATTGATGCGGTTGCGCGCGGGATCGAGCGCGTCGATATTATAGCCGCCGACACGCCGTTGCACTTTCGGAAAGCGCGCCGCCACTTCGGCCGATTCACGCTCACCTATACTGAGCAGGTGATCGGCCAAGGATTTGCACGACTGGCCGTCGAGTTCTGCGAGATCACCCGCGACTTCGCCGAAATGCATCGGCGTGCCGTCGGGCAGGATTGCGTCGATCGCGATGACATTGTCGCGCATGGTCCCATAGCGCAACGACCGTCCGCCGCAGGAATTATTGCCCGCCATCCCGCCGATCGTCGCGCGCGAGGCCGTCGAAATATCGACGGGAAACCAGAGGCCATGCGGCTTCAAGGCGCGGTTGAGATCGTCGAGAACGATGCCCGGCTCGACGACGCAGGTTTGCGCTTTGAGATCGAGCGACTTGATCTTGCGCAGATGTTTCGAGCCATCTATCACCAAACCGTGATTGATCGTCTGGCCGCATTGCGACGTACCGCCGCCGCGCGGCGTGACCGGCACGCCCTCGTCGCGCGCAATGGCAAGCGCTCGCGCCGCAGCATCCATGTTGCGCGGCACAATAGCGCCCATTGGCATCATCTGATAATGCGAGGCATCGGTGGAGTAGCGGCCGCGCGAGAAGCCATCGAAAAGGACGTCGCCATCGACTTCGGCTTTCAAACGCCGCGCCAGCCTTGATTGCGATTGATCAATCATTCCGCAGTTTCTCGCCGCCGTCTCTTGCTGCCGGATGTCATATTCCGGCCCCCAAATGCAGATCGCATGTCGCGGCGATCTGAAACGCATCGGCACAGGATTGTCCAGATTCGAGACGGACGCATTTTCCTGGCCGCGGCTCGGCCGATCTAATCGCTGATCAGCTCTTTGCATTGCCACGCTCTTGAACTTATACGATAAAGATCGCTAGAGTGAAGCGCGGCACTTGCCAAGGGCAGCTTAAAGCCAATTCGCCGCCGGAGGGAAATATGGGCTGGAAATTGAAACCCACGCATGGTGTTCTGGCCCTCCTCTGCGTCATGTATTTCATTACCTATATCGACCGGGTCAATGTCGGCACCGCGGCCGGCGATATTCAAAAAGAACTTCATCTGACGAATACGCAGCTCGGCTGGGTCTTTTCCGCTTTCGCTTATCCCTATCTTTTGTTTCAAGTCGGCGGCGGCTGGCTCGGCGATCATTTCGGACCGCGTCGCACTTTGTTCTGGTGCGGAATGATCTGGGCCGTTGCCACGATCCTCACCGGCTTCGTCACCGGGCTCGTGACTTTGTTTCTGGCGCGGCTCCTGCTCGGCTTCGGCGAAGGTGCGACCTTTCCGACCGCGACGTGCGCCATGCAAGCCTGGACGCCTTTCGGCAAGCGCGGTTTCGCGCAAGGCCTGACGCATGCCTTCGCACGGCTCGGCAATGCTGTGACGCCGCCGGTCGTGGCGGCGCTGGTGCTGTCTTTCACTTGGCGCGGGTCATTCGTCATTCTCGGTTTCGTCAGCCTGATCTGGGGCCTGATCTGGGTTCTCTATTTCCGCAACGAACCGAAGGATCACCCAACAATTACCCCGGAAGAACTCACCGTTCTCCCGGCTCATCGACCCGGCCCGAAGCCATCGGCACCGTGGGGCGCGCTTATCAAGCGCATGTGGCCCGTGACGCTCACCTATTTTTGCTACGGTTGGTGTCTTTGGCTCTACCTCAACTGGCTGCCCTTGTTCTTCAAGAACAATTATTCGCTCGACATCAAGAACTCGGCGCTCTTCGCATCCGGCGTGTTCTTCGCGGGCGTTGTCGGCGACACGCTGGGCGGCGTCCTTTCAGATCAGATCCTGCACCGCACCGGCAAATTGCGTCTCGCCCGGCTGAGTGTCGTGTTCATCGGCTTCCTCGGCGCCCTCCTGTCCCTGCTGCCGCTTCTTTATGTTCACGACATCACGATCGTCGCGCTCTGCCTGTCGAGCGGCTTCTTCTTCGCCGAACTCGTCATCGGGCCGATCTGGTCGATCCCGATGGACATTGCGCCGAAGTTCTCAGGAACGGCGGCCGGCCTGATGAATTGCGGTTCGGCATTCGCGGCCATCGTCTCGCCGATCGCAGCCGGAATC
>JAATEW010000381.1 GCA_015655535.1 Hyphomicrobiales bacterium
GCCGATCAGCACCAAGGCGGCAATGTCGCGCAAACTTACGCCGCCGCCGGGCATCCATTGCCGCAATCTTTGCTGGACCCGGCTCAGCATTTCCTCAAGGTCGGGCGGCGTCGATCCGCTCGGTCCTTGCCCCCACGGGCCGGGATTGCCGGGCTTCCAGCTTCCGCCGCCATTGCCGTTACTGGTCCAAGGCATGAAAGACCTTTCAAAAAGTTCAGCCGGGGTGCCGATCGCCCGATGTGACGCGCTTTATCGGCGGGTAGTCTTATAGAACAAGTTCACCCAAATGTAGGGTGTCTTTTGCAAAATCGCTCGGCGGTTTCGCCTATGGTGAAGATATCGCTTGGGAGAGTTCCAAGCGATTGTCCGTTAAACCGGCCAGCCTCATATAGAATTCCTGCATATAAATGCCGTAGGAGTTGAAAATCAGCGGCGGCGGTAATCGACAAACGAAAATGTCGCATCGTCCTTATCGGCCTTCGGTGGCCGCTCACGGTTTTCTTCCTCCCATTGCGACCAATTGATGGCGGGAAAGAATGTATCGCCGTCTGGTGCGAGGTCGACAAAGGTGATCTTCATCCTGTCCACTTGGTCGATCATGGCCGCATAAAGTTCGGCTCCGCCCGCGAGAATGATCTCTTGCGCCTGCATGGCTTTGGCGCGTTCCGTGGCGCGGGCGAGCGCAGCCTCGATCGAATAAACGACATGCACGCCCTCGGCGGTGAAGCCAGGATCACGCGTGACGACGATGGTTTCGCGCCCCGGCAACGGCCGTCCGATCGATTGGAAATTCTTGCGCCCCATGATCATGGGCTTTCCCATCGTCAACATGCGAAACCGTTTGAGGTCGCTCGTCAAATGCCAGGGAAGGCTATTGTCTTTGCCGATCACGCCATTTTCGGCGATGGCGGCGATGAGGGTCAGCGGCGGAGTCATAGGCGAACGGGATCAGTCTTGCCGGCTGCGAGCGACGCAAGGCTGGAAAGCGCGTCTCCCTCGCAACGGCAATTGGTCCATTCATCCATCATCACGGCGCCCATCGCCTTGTAGAAGGCAATCGACGGCGCATTCCAATCGAGCACCGACCATTCGAGCCGGCCAAGATTTTCGCCGACGCAGCGCGCGGCAAGGCGGCCGAGAAGAGCCTTGCCGATGCCGCGCCCGCGAAAGGCGGGACGCACATAAAGGTCTTCGAGCCAAATGCCGTGGCGTCCGCGAAAGGTCGAGAATGTATAAAACCAGATGGCAAGCCCGCGGGCTCGCCTTCATGCTCCGCCATATCGCAGAAGACCCGCGGCTCCGCGCTGAAAAGCGCCTGCGCCAGCGTGCCGGTCGTGGCATCGACCGCAGCGCTGAGCTTTTCATAGGCTGCGAGTTCGGTGACGAGCGCGAAGATCTGGTCGGCGTCGGCGGGCACGGCGGGACGAATGTGAATGAGCGCCATGGCGCTTTATGTTCCGTCCCTCGGCCCGATTCAAGCGTGTCGAAGCGATAAACCTCTATCCGATCAAGCACCCAAGCGTTAAAAGCGTCCTCGAAAGCATAATAGGCGTCGCGGCAAGCGGCTGCCGGCCTGGTTCTCGAATTCCCGCAGTTTCAAAAGCTTGTGGGATCTGGAGAGGGGCGGGGCGGGCTTTTCTGCGATCTCTGTTATAAGACGGGAAACCACCTTTCAAAGGAACATCCATGGCTTCGCCCGCGCCACTGACCCTCCTCGCGGATTCCTATAACGGCAGGCATTACGAGATCACGCTTGAAAAGCGCGAGGCCGATACGGCTTGGTTGCGCATCGAGATCTGGAACTCAAGCCTCGATCATCGCCGCGACGACCCGAGCAAGGACGACGTTCTGAATTTTTATGACGTTCGCTACGACAAAGTCCGGCGGCTGGTCTGCAAAGCCAAAATGAACGGCTCCTATCCGACCATTACGCTCGGCCTCAATCCGGCGACCGACGAGAAGAAAGCCTATATCCGCGTTGTCGTTGGGGAATCCTTCGCCTATATCGTCGACGGCACTTTCGATTACACCGTCGAAAAAGAAAATTACGCCGCGTTCATTAAATTCCTGGCGGATTGCGAGTTTCCAGACATCGAAGAGTCTGTCATCAGAAACGAGAAAGCCGTTATCAAGGAAGGCGCCGGCCCGATGTCAGGCCGCGGCAAATAATCCAGGAAACCGCTTAGACAATGGCATGGATTCTTCGTCGCCATAGCTCGGCTTTCAGCCGAGCGTTCTTTATTTTCAGACGGGCGCGCAAAGTGTGCCCTATGGCTTCTCGCAATGACGGTTCGACGATCGAGTCCTGACTCTAGAGTGGTGTCTGATCCATGAGCTATGTGAAGCACATCTTGCAGCCGGGGGAAGAGATCCTCGTCGTCGGCAAAATTCATTGGATCATTTATGTGCCGGGCTTGTTGTGGCTGCTCTGCGCGGCCGTTGCCTTCGGCGCCTCCGTTCATTTCAAATATACCCACTATCAATGGCCAGCCCTCGTGCTGGCCATTGTGTTTCTTGTCCTGGGGCTGGCCGGTGTTTTGCGTGCCTGGTGGAAAAGCTTCACGACCGAGATCGCGGTCACGACGACGCGCGTCGTGCATAAGAGAGGATTCATCAATCGCTATACGAACGAGATGAATATGGACAAGGTCGAGTCGGTTACCGTCGACCAGTCGATACTCGGCCGGTTGCTCGATTATGGTACGATCTCGATCCGGGGTACGGGGCAGGGATTTGAGAAACTGAAACTCATCTCGCACGCGATCGAGCTGCGCAACGCGATCACATCACGGTAGATCGCGGATTCTGCGATCTTTGGTGCGCGACCCGCTTCCCTTGCGGGAGAGGGGGCGGCGGGAGAAGCCGACCGGGTTAGCGAGCCTTCACGCCTTTCTGCATGATTACGGTTGTAAGGTGTGCCACTGAGAGATCGCCACCGACCCTCATCCGCCTCGCTCGGCTCGGCACCTTCTCCCGCAAGGAGAGAAGGAACGCACACTATCGTTGGCGAGCCAATTCAGACCGCCACTTCCGCCTTGATTGCGGGATAGGGATCGTAATCCTCAATCACAATATCCTCGTAGCGGAAATCGAAAATCGACGTCACTGTGGGGTTGAGCTTCAGGCGGGGCAAGGCGCGCGGCGTGCGCGAGAGTTGCTCGCGCGCCTGGTCGAGATGATTGAGATAGAGATGTGCGTCGCCGAACGTATGGACGAAGTCGCCGGGTGCGAACCCCGTCACCTGCGCGACCATATGGGTCAGAAGCGCATAGCTCGCGATATTGAAAGGCACGCCCAAAAAGACATCGCCCGAGCGCTGATAGAGCTGGCACGACAGGCGCCTTGTGCCGTCCTTGTCTTCCGCCACATGGAATTGGGAGAGGCAATGGCAGGGAGCCAAAGCCATGTCGCCGAGATCGGCGGGATTCCAGGCCGACACGATATGGCGGCGCGAAAACGGGTTGCGCTTCAAATCCTCGATCACGTTTGATATCTGATCGATCGTCCTGCCGTCGGGCGCCTGCCACGACCGCCATTGCCGGCCGTAGACGGGTCCGAGATTGCCGTTCTCGTCAGCCCATTCGTCCCAGATACCCACGCCGTTTTCCTTGAGATAGGCGATATTCGTATCGCCTTTCAAAAACCAGAGAAGCTCATGAACGATCGATTTCAAATGCAGCTTTTTCGTCGTGACGAGGGGAAAGCCCTCGCTGAGATCGAAGCGCATCTGATGGCCGAAGAGCGACAGGGTGCCGGTGCCGGTCCTGTCGGCTTTTTCCTGACCCTCAGTGAGGATTTTGGCGAGGAGATCGAGATAGGCGCGCATTGTTCCGTTTATTTAGGTATCGTTGAACGGATGATCTTTCCAAAGGTCTGCGACTCTTTGGGATCATCCTATATTGAACGCGGCCAGCCCGTAGGCGATCGCGTTAAAAAACGCGTGAAAGGCGATCGAGGCCTTGAGACTGCCTGTCACTTCGCGCATGCCGCCGAGCGCAAGCCCGATCGGAAACACGACCAGGGCATAGACATGTGTGCTTTCATAATGGGCGCCCGCGAAAAGCACGGCACTCACCAGAAGCGCTACCCATAGACCGAAACTGGCGCGCAGGCTCGTATAGACCCAGCCGCGAAACAGAAGCTCTTCCGTCAGCGGTGCGAAGACGACGGCTAGGATGAAAAGCATGAAGGCTGCGAGGCCTTCCTTTGGCACGGTGAACCAGTCTTTCGACGGCGGATATAGGGTCCCGATGAGCAAATTTGCCACCAGACCGTAAATAAACGCCGCGCCCGCGATGAGCCAGAAGGTGCGGCTGGTCTTCCACAGCGCCCAGGGTCGCCACCCGATGAGCTGGCGCCAGGCGCCACCGCCGCGCAGCCGCGCCAGCGTCAGGACTGTGAGGCTGAGCGCGAGATAGACGGCGAGCGAAAGGCCAAGACCGATATGCAGCGCCAAGGCCGGGTTGCCGGCGCTATCGGCTTCGAGCTGCCGCAGGCGGTCAAGCGGCGGCGTCCAGCCGAAGGCAAGGCCGTCGGCGAGCCAGGCAAGGCCGGCTGCGACCGCCGCGTAGACGATGGTTATGACCAGGATGGCCACCAAGCTCAGGCACAATCCGAGCAGCCCATAGGGCTTCGCACTGTCCAAACCGGCAAGGACACCGCTCGGACCGGGGGTCGGAGGGGGCTCGGAGGCCGCCGTTTCGGGCCGCGGTGTCTCTTCGTTGTCGATGGTCTGATCGATGTTGCGCATCCGTCATAATGCCCCGGCGGGTTTCGGGGGCTTCGATCGCATCAAAAGTGATTGAAACGGAATAGCCTGATTCGACCCCCGTCCGGCGATCAACTCTTTCTTATTCCGCAAGCCGCGCCTATATTGTTTTTGCTGGTTCTCCGGCTATGGCGATAAACGACTTCGAAATAAGCTCTTCGGACCCGGGGGCGGTACCCGGCGCCTCCACCATATTCAGTCTGTGCGAAAACGCACATACTGAATTTGACGGGGGCGAAATAGGTTCGACGGGGAGTGTAAAGGATGTTCTTTCGCTCGGCATGGCTCCACCGTCATCGGGCTAAACTTATAGTTGCCAATGACAACTATGCTCCGGTGGCCGTTGCCGCGTAATGCGGTAAAGGTACCGATCTAAAGTCCTTAGGGGTAGCACTTTAAGGCGGGGTTCGGAGGCACCTGGCAACAGAAGCC
>JAATEW010000279.1 GCA_015655535.1 Hyphomicrobiales bacterium
ATGCCCATGGCTTCCGTCAGGTCCGTCAGCGACGTGCCTTCAAAGCCACGCTGCCAGAACACTTGCAGTGCTCTGTCGAGCGCGCCGTCTATGCAGAACTCGCGAGGACGACCCATGGCCTGACGGTGCCTTCTTCTTCCGAAGGCCCACATATAGGACGGGAAACGGCCGCCGTCCACGATTTTGTACCGCTCGGTATGGCTTTGTCTCGACGCATCCGTCTGCGCGGCTAGACCGGTGGCATCTTCCAGCCGCCATAGGCTACTTCCAGACGCTGCGCCAAGGCGAGGGCCACATCCTCGCGCCAAGGCCTTGCCGCGACCTGAACGCCGATCGGCAGGCCCTCCGGCGACGTGCCGATGCGAACCGTGGCGCTGGGCCAGCCGGTCAGATTATGCATCTGCGCGTAACCTGTGCCGCGTTGCTTGTCGGCGTCGAAGCTTGTCCCATGCAGAGGCGCCACATAGGGCGCGACAGGCGAGAGCAAAGCATCATAGCCCTGCATGAAATCCAGCATCGCGTTGCGATATTGATCCCAACGGTTGAAGGCTGCCAGCGCCTCGGTGGTTGTCGCATATGCGGGTGCCGAACGCGTCGCGAGCGAGGTCTCGAAGAGAGGCGAAATCTCGTCGGTTCCGATCGATTTCAGAAAGGCACGCACGCCCGCGCCACCATCGCCGCGGGACATGTCGTAATAGACGGTCGCAGCCTTTGCCGAATCCGGCGGCCGTTTTTCGACGACATTGATACCCGCGTCGGCAAGCGCTTTCGCGGCGGCACGGACGGCCGCCGCGATCTCAGGCGTCGGCGCGGCCGCGCCATCGTCTTCGAAAAAGGCCAGTTTGAGCTGGCCGAGTTCAACCGCGCGCATGTCGCGGACCGGCATGTCGACGATGGTGTAATCGTGGAAATCCGGCCCGGCGATGATCGGTAAGGCCAGCGCAAGATCTTCCACCTTCCGCGCGATCAGGCTCACATGAAAGACCGCGTTGCGTACGCCGAGAGGCCTCGGAAACTGTCCCGTGCGCGGCACGCGGCCGGAGGTCGGTTTCAGTGCCGCGAGGCCGCAATAATGCGCCGGCACGCGAATGCTGCCGCCGGCATCGGTGCCAAGCCCCAAAGGCGAACCGCAGGCGGCGACGATCGCTGCCTCGCCGCCGCTGCTACCGCCCGGCGTGCGCGCCAGATCGTAAGGATTATTGGTGCGGCCATAGACGAGATTGTCGGTTTCGAGCGCGCCCGCGAGTTCCGGCACATTGGTCTTGCCGAGCACGATCGCGCCGGCCGCCTTGAGGCGCGCGACCGCCGTCGCGTCGGCGCCCGGCACATAATGGGCGCGGCCTTTGGTGCCGCCGGTGCAAATGACGCCAGCAACTTCCAGCGTATCCTTGATCGTCACGGGCACGCCATGAAGCGGGCCTTTGATCTCGCCGCGGGCGAGCGCTGCGTCGGCGGCGGCTGCCTCCTTGCGTGCGGTATCCGCCGTCAGTTGCACGACGGCATTAAGCTTCGGATTGACCGAGGCGATGCGGTCCAAATAGGACTTGACGACAACCTGAGACGTGAGACGTTTGTCGCGTATAGCCGCTGCGAGTTCCGACGCGGAGGCCGAGGTGATCGTCTCGGGCGGATTGGTTTCTGTGGCGCCGGCGATGGCCGGACGCAGGGCCGTTACCGCGCCTGCGGCGGCGATCCCGGCAAGGACATCCCGCCGTCCGAATGAAGTTGTCATCTCGATCTCCACTGGCGTGGGGCAGGCCGAACCCGCGCTCCTCAAGCCGCAACGCTATGGAGAGAAGAAGACTGGAAAAGGCAAAACAAAAACGAGTGACGCGAAGCCGCCACGCGCCGCCGTTCCTGGCTCGGATATTTAGCTGCCTTGTTTCAGGGTATTCAAGGTCGCGTGAATATGGTTTGCAACCGCGATATGTGCCTGGCCGACGGTGCCGAGCGCATTCGTGGCCACCTCTGCGAAACTGCCCTTGAGGGCATGCGCGCCGTGCTTATGATGCGCTGACGCCGTGCCTGAAAGCGTATTCGCCTGAACATTGGCTGGCGCCTTGAGGCCGCCGATCGGTGATACGGGCATGCGAAACCTTTCCGATGAGCCGTTGGGAGAAAATCGCGCGAGTCTGATTCGCTGCTGGCTATTTGGCGCGATGGAGCTTGCGCGAGGGCTTCGCCGCCGATCCTCTACCTGGGCGTTTTCCCGCGCGGCGCCGGCGGGGCCACGCTTACCGGATCGATCTCGCATTCGATCGTGACGAATACATAGCCGCAGCAATCGCCTTCATGCGTCTCCCTTGCCTCGTCGGCGTTGACGCTGAGCAGATGGCCCTTCGCCATGGTGCAGATCGCATTGCCCGCGATCTGATCC
>JAATEW010000447.1 GCA_015655535.1 Hyphomicrobiales bacterium
CAAATGGAGCTGGTTGGTCATGCCGTTCATCGTATAGATCATGCTGCCAAGCTGCGGGATGAAGAACGCATTCATGACACTCGCGGACGTCAGCGAGAAATGGACGGGCACACCGACCGGGACGGTAAGTGTGTTGACCGCTGCGATACCCTGGTCGGGATAGATGAAGAGCCATTTCCAATCGAGCGAGACGACCTGGATCTCGACGGGCTTTGTCGAAGAGACAAGAGGCTTCGCCGGGTCCAGATCATGCGATCCGATCCAGGCCACGCCGCCGAGCAGCATGATGACCAAAAGCGGTATGCCCCAGACCACCATCTCGATGCGTCCGGAATATTCCAAATCCGGAAGATAGCGGGCGCGCGTGTTCGAAGCACGATACCACCAAGCAAAGACAATGATCGCGACGATCGTCGGCAGGACAATCGCCAGCATGATGCCGAGGGAATCGATCAGGATCGCTTTTTCGGCTGAACCGATCGGGCCGATCGGATCGAGAATACCGATCTTGCATCCCGAAAGGCCGATCGCGCTTGCCGCGAGGACGGCGATGCGCGCGGATCGGCTGCCGATCCAGCGCGCGGATGGATGAAGTTTGATGACTGTTTGATGGCGCATTACGCTTTCCGGCAGAAGCCGCCTTAGGACCGCGATCGACGCATCATCTCATCACTCATGCGGCTGATCCATGTCAAAATATTCGCAATCGCGTAATTGGCACACAGTTGAGCTTCAGACAGTGAGGCAAACCGACGCGATGCCCGGCGAGCGCTTCATCGGCTCGAAGGTGTGGCACGTTCTTTTGAATGAAATAGTTTAGCGGTTTAGCAAACGAAAAGGCCCATCGGGACGCTTCGCGCCGTGGAGCATTGATTGCCTCAGCTCAAACGTCTGGCCGATTTTCAACAAACGTAAATTTGAAGAGTGAGGGCTGGGCGGGCTCGACGCCCGTCCAGTCCAAACCGGCGAGCGGCTACCAATAGCCGCGGTAATAGCCATAAGGATAGCGGTAGCCATAGGGATATGGGTAGCCGTAGGGATAGCCATAATAATAGGGGTAGGCCGGATAGGCGGCGCTGGCGGCTATGGCACCAAGCGCGAGGCCGGCACCTAATCCGCCCACACCCCATCCCCAGCCGCCGCCCCAACCGCGACCACCCCAGCCACGGCCGTAGAAGCCATGGCCGCCCCAACCGCCGCCCCAGCCACGGCCAAACGCGTCGGCGGGAGTTGAGAGTGAGATCGTGCTGGCGGCGAGCGTCAGCGCGGCGGCGCTTACCAAACCGATTTTCTTCAAGGACGGTCCAATCATGCAACTCTCCTCTGATCAGTCCGTCGGCGGAACGGTTTAAAACCGTGACGGTTCCCGGGAGAGGATTTGCATCGGCAAAATGAAAAAGCCCCGGTTAACGGCACCGGGGCTTTTTAAATCATTTGCTGCGCCGCAAGATCACACGCTTGCGCTACGAGCCGGCGTGTCAGACCGGTTTCTTCGCCGCGTCGCGTACGGCATCCTTCACGCCGCCGGCGGCGTTCTGGACCTTGCCGGCAGCCTTCTCGGCCTTGCCCTCGGCCTGCAGTTTGGCGTCGCCGGTTAGCTTACCTGCGGCGTCCTTGACGGCGCCCTTGCCTTCGCGCGCCAAGCCTTCGATGCGATCTTTATCCATGGTGAGCTCCTTATCAGAGTTGCGAATGGCAACGTCGCGGATGCCTGCTTGTTCCAACCTTTTATCGGACATCAAGCGCAGCGTTCAGGCATGCTGTCCGTGCAAGAACCACAGGTAAAGCGCGCCCAAGGCGACGATCGCCAAAAACAGCGATATGGCGAGAACCCAGCGCATATGGCCGGTGGTCTCTCCCTGCCTGGCTTCAACGAGATTTTTCGTTTGCTGGGAATGTGCCTCTGGCTGCGTGTGTGTCTCCAAATGTGTCATGGCCTTCTCATCAGTTTGAGTTCACCGTAAAGGCGAGACCGATCCGGAGCATTGGATGCTCAGCTTAAAGAGCCCTCTGCTCTTATCGATTCAAGATCCTTGTCGATGCAATCGATCCCGCCGATTCCGGTTCCCACTTTTGGAGTCCCGATGCACTAGTGATGCAGAAACGCAAGAAGAATAATGATCGGAATCGGAACGCCGAGCAGCCAAAGCAAAATACCGCGACCCATGTTGAATCTCCTTTATTCGTTCAAATGCAGGTCCATAACCTCGACCATGAATCTAAGTTCCGTTTAAACGAAAGAATCGATTCTTCCTGCGATGGCCATTGTGAAACAGGCGCAACGCCGCGATTGCGCTGGAACTTTCGAAGACAGTCACGGTTGTGGCGCGAGAACCTCTTGTTCTCCTGTTAAAACCGCGCGCAAGAGCACGCGACGCGGAGACTGATCTGTTTTCGCTCAAGACTCCGAGGCAACAATGACAACACAAGCTAAAGACCTGAACGATCTTTTCCTCGAAACGCTCAAGGACATCTATTTCGCGGAGAAGCAGATTTTGAAAGCGCTTCCCAAAATGGCGAAGAAGGCGCAGTCGGATGAATTGCGGCAAGCTTTCGAAACGCATCGCGAGCAGACCGAAGGCCAGATCGAGCGTCTCGACCAGGTGTTCGAACTGATCGGCAAGGCACCCCGCGGCAAGACCTGCGATGCCATCATGGGCATGCTCAATGAAGGCAAGGAGATCATGGAAGAGTTCGGCGGCACGGAAGCCCTCGATCCCGGCCTTATCGCCGCGGCTCAGGCCGTCGAGCATTACGAGATCAGCCGCTACGGCACGCTCAAGAAATGGGCCCAGGAGCTTGGGCACAGGGAGGCGGCACGCCTTCTCGATGCGACTCTGGCCGAGGAAAAGCAGACCGATACGCTGCTCTCCAAGCTTGCCAGCAACAAGATCAATTTGAAAGCGGCCTAAGCGAGGCTTCTACATATTCGGGTGCGGCCAGCTAAAAGCTGGCCGCTTCCATTTGAGGGACCCTTCTTATTTGTCGAGGTTTTCCGCCGATTTGAGATGGTCATCCAAGGTCGGCAAAGTCTTCGCCGCCCAATCTTTCAAGGCCGGATCGTCACCGCCCTTAGCGTAACGCTGGAACAGCGACACGGCCTCCTTGTGGCCGCTGTCCTGGTCGCTGTGATATTGCTTGTCGAAATCCGCGTCACTCAAGCTCTTGAGCTTGTCGAGCTTGCTTTGATGCGCGCTGTCCAATTGATCGGGAAGATCGGCGTTGACCTTGCCGGACTGAACCATGGATTTCAATTCGCTGGACGTCTTTTTATGATCGGCGATCATCCGCTCCGCGAAAGCTTTGGTCGGCTCATCCTTCGCCTTTTGAAGCGCGAGCTGGCTCGATTGAATTTCGAACATGTCGCTTGTTGCAGCTTCCTTCACGAAATCCGGTGTTGACGGACTGACGCCGATCAAGGAATTGACGCCGGATTTTTCGCCGAGCGATTGCGCGGCGGCAGGCCCCGCAAGAAACAGACACGCAGTTATCGTCAATAAGTTTCTCATAGGTGTAACCTCCGGTTTCGGAGCTACAATTGTTCGCAATCAACATGGTTCCGGCACATGCGAGCTTCGCGTTCAGCGAAAGGCTGGCTTTTTCGGACGGCTCTTCGCATCCGCGGCAATGATCGCGGAACGATGCGCAAGCGACGGGATTAGCGCGGCGAATCTTCGTCGCGGCTGCCCCATCGGGGGGATAGCCGCCCTGATCGACAAGCCATTTGAGGCAGCATGAATTCATCCGAACTCCTTCAAGCCGCGAGCCACGCTTTTGCCTGGACACCGGCATGGTTCGTCAGCTTGGCCGGCTTCGTTCTCGCGATCGGGCTCGCCCTCTTGTTTCATCAGCTCGTGTTCCGGCTGCTGACGCGTTTCACGAGTCATCTCGGTCCCTTTCAACGCTCTCTCTTGCAACAAACGCGAGGACCGACGCGGCTAGGCTTCATCATACTCGCGATCAGCACCGCCGCCGATATCGTACCCGTCACGGCGCGGGAAGCCGCGATCCTGCATCAAATCCTGATCGTCTGCTTCATCGCTTTGCTCGGCTGGATCGCCGAAACGGCGCTCGACATGTGGACGAATTTCTATCTGCGCCGCTTCAAGCTTGACGCGGAAGACAATCTCCTGGCGCGCAAGCACGTCACGCAGACGCGCATTTTGCGGCGTGCCGGCGATACGCTCATCCTCGTTCTGGCCGTCGGCGCCGCTTTGATGACGATCGACGGCGTCCGCCAATATGGCGTCAGCCTTCTCGCTTCCGCGGGCGTCGCCGGTATCGTCATAGGGCTCGCCTTGCAGCCGGTGTTGAAGAACCTGCTCGCCGGCATTCAGCTTGCCGTCACGCAGCCGATCCGCATCGACGACGCGCTCCTCGTCGAGGGCGAATGGGGCAATGTCGAGGAAATCACCTCGACCTATGTGGTCGTGCGCATCTGGGATTGGCGGCGTCTCATCCTGCCGCTCAGCTATTTCATCGAAAAGCCGTTTCAGAACTGGACCCGCGAAGGTTCCGCCCTGATCGGCACGGTCATGATCTACCTCGACTATATCGTGCCGGTCGCGGACATTCGCCGCAAGGTCGAAGAGATCGCGAAAGCCTCGCCGCTCTGGGACGGCAGGGTCGTCAACGTTCAGGTAACCGACTTCAAGGATGCGACAATGGAGGTCCGCATTCTGGTCAGCGCATCGACCTCCGCACGCACCTTCGATATACGCTGCGAGACCCGCGAGAAGCTCATCACCTATCTTCAGAAGGCCTATCCGCAAGCGCTGCCGCGCCAACGGATGGAGATCGCGCCGCGTCGCGGCGGCGAGCCGGAACAATCCTTCGCCCAGAGCGACGGCCACGCTCAGCGTTTGGGGTGATCGAGGCAAGGGATCGAGCGGCCGCGTGATAACGCCTTGGCATGGCATCGGGATTGCCCGGTGTTCCGCCCGCAAGGCCCAGAGATATGATAGGATCCCCCCGGCGCTTATTGCCAAGGTTCAGCGCCTGACCGGCGATCGGGGGTCTCTTTCCAATGTTGTCCTTCCTCAACGAATGGCTGTTTGATTCCGCCGGGCTGACCGCGCATGGATTTTGTCTGCTTTGGGAACCGGGTCTTATTTGGACTTATGCCATTTCGGATGCGGCGATCGGCATCGCCTATTTCTCCATTCCCGTGGCCCTTGCCGTCATCGCGCGGCGGCGGCGCGATCTCGTCTTCCGGCCGCTGCTTTTGCTTTTTGCCGCATTCATTTTGCTATGCGGAACGACCCATTGGCTTGATTTGCTGACCCTGTGGGTGCCGGCCTATGGCCTGCAGGGAGTCGTTAAAGCGGCGACGGCGATCGTTTCGATTTTCACGGCTCTCGCATTGTGGCGGCTTCTGCCGCAGGCACTTGCCTTCCCATCACCCGCGCAATTCCGCGAGGCCAATGCGGCGCTCGCATCAAGCCAGGCCCAGCTCAATCAATCGCAGAAAATGGAGGCCGTCGGCCAGCTCACGGGCGGGATCGCGCATGACTTCAACAATATGCTTGCTATCATCATAGGTTCGCTCGACATGGCCCGGCGCCGCTTGACGGGTGCTGAGCATCCAACGGTTCCAAAGTGCATCGACAACGCGGCCGAGGGGGCCGAGCGCGCGGCGCTGCTCACGTCCCGTCTCTTGGCCTTTTCCCGGCAACAGCCGCTCGAACCTCGCGTCGTCGATGCCAATAAGCTTGTCGGCGGCATGTCGGAACTGCTACGCAGCACCATCGGCGAGCCGATCGCCATTGAAACGGTTCTCTCCGGTGGCCTGTGGCGCGTGTTCGCGGACCCAGCGCAAATCGAGAGCGCTCTCGTCAACCTCGCCGTCAATGCACGCGATGCCATGCCGAACGGCGGCAAGCTGACGATCGAAACCGCCAATACGGATCTCGATGAACGCTACGCCCGCGCGCAAAGCGAAGTCAGCGCCGGGCAATATGTGATGATTTCCATCACCGACACCGGCGGCGGCATGCCTCCCGAAGTCATGCAGCGCGCGTTCGATCCCTTTTTCACGACCAAGGGCGTCGGAAAAGGAACCGGTCTCGGCCTCAGCCAGGTTTTCGGTTTCGTCAAACAATCCGGCGGTCATGTGAAGATCTATTCCGAGATCGGGCAAGGAACGACGGTCAAGATCTATCTGCCGCGTTATTTGGGCGGGGCACCAGCCGTGGCGCCCGGCGCCCGAAGCGAGGCGCTTCCATTGGGCCAGGTCGACGAGATCGTCCTCGTCGTCGAGGATGATGCAAGGGTGCGGCAAATGTCCGTCGATGCGCTGCGCGAGCTGGGTTACACGGTCGTGCAGGCGCAGACGCCGACGGAAGCATTGCAGCAGGTCGAGGCGCAGCCGAATCTGGCGCTCTTGTTTACCGATATCGTCATGCCGGAGATGAGCGGCCGCGAACTCTCCAATCGCATACTCAAGCAATTGCCCGGCCTGAAAGTGCTTTTCACGACGGGCTATACGCGCAATGCGATTGTTCATAACGGCGTCATCGACCGCGGCATGGCATTCTTGCCAAAACCCTTCACCCTTGATCAGCTTGCCCGTAAAGTCCGCCAAGCAATCGATGGCAACGAATAGATTAAAAAGCGCGATTTAAAACAGGAGCAAATAAGCTGGCGCGACCTACCCCATATTGGGGAAGACAAAGCGGCTGTGGCGGCCTATCGAGCGCGATCTTTCATCGATCTCGGGTCAATGCCATGCCAACATCATTGCCGACGCAAGCCGTGCAAAGACAAGCCGCAGGATTGCCGCTCTATGAAATTGGTCAGCGCCTGGAAACGCTTCGCCCCGCGTTCACCGCAACGGTCCTGGTCCTGCTTCCGCCGGTTGTTGCTCTCCTCTTCATAGCCGCCTGTTTCGGACATGGACATATCTCGTTTGAGTCCATTGTTTCCGTCTTGAAGGCCGCCGGAGACGTGGATTTTATATAGCTTGCCAGCGCGCTGCGTTGTTCGCTGCGGGCCAGTGCGCTGTTTTGGACTCTTGAAATCCGCCGATTCCGGCGCCGCGAGAGCCGGGTTTGAGCTCTCGCGGACCGGGTTTCTATGGTGGAGGGCTTTTCGGCCTTAACCGAAGGCTCCCGGTGTGAAGGCGCCGACCTGCGTCGGGGTCAGGGCGGCGATCTGCGTTGTCGTCAACGCGTGGAGCTGCGTGGAGGTGAGGCTGGCGATCTGCGCGGTTGTCAGGCTGCGCACTTCGCTCGTCGTCAGAGCCTGGATAGAGGCCGTCGTCAAATTTTGAACGACATTGGTCGAAAGCGCTGCGACCTGCGCCGTCGTCAAGACCTGGAGCTGAGTTGAGCTCAGGGCGCCGATCTGGTCCGAAGACAGGTTGTGGACCGCGGCGGTCGAGAGCGCTGCCAGGTCCGCCGTCGTCAGGTTGGCGAGCTGGGACGTCGTCAATGCCACGCCCTGTGCGCTCGTCAAGCCATGCAGAGCGGCTGTAGAGAGCGCGTTCAGCTCCGTCGTCGTCAGAGCTTGGACCTGTGCCGTCGTCAGAGCGCCGACCTGCGCCGTCGTCAGATCAGCGAGCTGAGACGTGGTGAAGGTACCGACCTGCGCCGCCGTCAGATTTTGTACGACGCCGGTCGAGAGTGCCGCGACCTGCGCCGAACTCAAGAGCTGGACGTCGGCTGTCGTTAGCCCGCCGAATTGAGCTGAGGACAGAGCATGGATATCGGCAGTCGAGAGGGCCGCGAGACCCGCCGTCGTCAGATTGGCAAGCTGGGACGTCGTCAAGGCCGCGGCCTGCGCCGTCGTCAGGCTGTGCAGAGCCGCCGTGGAAAGGCCGTTCAGTTCCGCCG
>JAATEW010000410.1 GCA_015655535.1 Hyphomicrobiales bacterium
CTCTTCGCCTTCGACCTTTTCCAGCATCGAGCCGGCATGGATGAAGATCTTGTGGCGTTTGGCGAGCGCCTGCATGGCACTATAGGCCGGCCCATCCGGCAGATGTTCGGCGACAGCGAATTTATCGGCCCTGGCGCCGCCGAGAAAGTCGAAACATTCGGGCAGGCAGACCCAGTCGGGTTTTTCTTCGGCCACGGCCTGCTCGATGAGCTTCACGGCGGCCGCTATATTGGCAGCCTTGTCGCTGATCGAGTTCATTTGAATGAGGGAAATCTTCATCGCCGGCTCTAAAGCGCGCTCAAGCTTGCGCGCAAACGGCAAAGCAAAATGCGCTTTGCTCTTAAGAGCCCGATCTTAGCAGAGGGTTGCTTGGCGGAACAAGGTTCGAAACGCCGCGTCTGATTTTTGAGGGACGTCTGGATTTTTTTACCGCATCGTCTTGATCCGAAAAGTCTGCAACTTTTCGGGATGATGCTCTAGGATTCGAACCCGATAGTCTGATCCCTCACCCCGAGGAGCGCGCCGATAGGCGTGCGTCTCGAAGGGCGAGGGATCGGTGTTACCTTCTCTATTCCAAACCCTCGATCCTTCGAGACGCTAGCCATAGGGTCGCTTCGCAATGCGCGATGGCTCGCTCCTCAGGATGAGGGTTTGGAATCGCGCCCAATTGGGCGCGGACCCTAATAACTCGCGATCTGCAGGCCTTCGGTGAAGCTCTTCATCCGCTCGCTCATGGAGGCGGCGAGATCGTTCAGCTCGCGCACGAGATTGACGACGGAATCGACGCTCTCATTGGTTTCCGTGACGGCCGTCGCGACATTCTCGACGAAGGACGACATGGCGGCGGTGCCGGAGGCGGCGGAGCGCACATTGCGGGTGATCTCCTGCGTGGAAGCGCCCTGCTCATGCACGGCCGAGGCGATGATCATCGAAATATGTTCTACTTCGTTGATTTTGCGGGCGATGAGGTCGATCGCCTGCACCGAGGTTTCGGTGGCGCCCTGCATATCGGCGATGAGCCCTGAGATTTCCTGCGTCGCTTTGGCGGTCTGGGTGGCGAGCGTCTTCACCTCTTGCGCGACGACGGCGAAGCCGCGTCCGGCCTCGCCCGCGCGCGCTGCCTCGATCGTCGCGTTCAAGGCGAGAAGATTGGTCTGTGCGGCGATTCTCGAAATCAGGCTCACGACGTCGCCGACCCTGCGCGCCGCGACGGACAAGCGTGCCATGCCGGCATTGGTCGCCACCGCTTCCTGCACGGCTTTCTGGACGACGGTTGTCGATTGTACGACCTGCTGGCTGATTTCCTCGATCGAGATCAGCAATTGTTCGGACGCATTGGCGACGGAAGAGACGTCCCCTGCCGCATTGGTGGATGCGATCTTGGCCTGGCTCGTGCCTTCGCTCGCGTTGCGGGCCGTGAGGATCATGGTCTCCGAGGCTTCGGCCATGCGTTTCGCCATGGCGCCGAAGCGCTTCATGGCGGCGGACAGCTCGGCCGAGAATTTTTCGATCCGCGCGTGAATGGCGACTTCATGCACCAGTTTGGCTTCGCGGTCGTCGCGCGCCCGGATTTCCTGGGCGAGCGCGTTATTGGTCTTGACCGCGTCGCGCAGCACGCCAAGCGACCTGGCGATCTGCCCGATCTCGTCGCGGCGTTTGTCGCCGCTGATCTCGATACTGGTATCGCCGCTGGCAAGCTGCGCCATCTGGTCTGCGAGCCTTTCGATCGGCTTCGTTGTGGAGAAATGAATGACCGGCAAGGTCACGCAAAGCACGACGATGCAACTCAGACCCAGCTCTATGAGCAGACTATTGGCGTAGGTGTCGGCTGCCGCTTCGAGGCGGCTTGCCTCGGCGACGATCTGATCGGGTGCGGCAACCGCGACAGCATGCGCGAGATCACGCAGATTGACGACGGCGATATAGGCGGCTGCGCCGAGGGCGAGCAACAGCCCCAGGAAGAGAATTTGCCGCAGCGCAAGGCTCCGGCCAACTGATAGATTCGGCATGAAACCACCTGATCGGCGTCTTTCGACCCGTATGGGGATACCGAAAACCTAACAGTACGCTCTTCACGGGAGGTTAACGCTAGAATAAAGCCCGGTGCCGCCCCGCCGCCGGATTCAACGGATTTTCCATAGACCGCCCAACGGTATAATCGGTGATATGATCGGGCTCTCCCGGATCGGACGATGCCGGCGGGTGAACGCAGCCGCGGTCTTGCCGCTTCTTGAATACAGGTAATTTACATGGCGCTGACCGTCGCTGTTCAGATGGACCCGGTGGAAAAGATTAGGATCGCCGGCGATACCACCTTCGCTTTGATGCTCGAGGCGGCGGCGCGCGGCCACCAGCTTTTCTATTACACGCCGGACCGGCTTTCGATGCGGGGCAGGGATGTCTTTGCCGAAGCGTCCCGCATCGAGGTGCGCGATGTGGAGGGCGACCATTTCAGCCTCGGCACGCCGGAAATCATCGATCTGTCCGGTGTCGACGTGGTTTTGCTCCGGCAAGATCCGCCCTTCGATCTGGCCTATATCACCTCGACGCATCTTCTCGAGCAGTTGCAACCGAAAGTGCTGGTCGTCAACGATCCGGCGAGCGTGCGCAACGCGCCGGAAAAACTTTTCGTGATGAATTATCCCGAGCTGATGCCGCCGACCTTGATCACCCGCAGCAAGGGCGCGATCGAGGCCTTCCGCGCGGAACATGGCGAGGTCGTCATGAAGCCGCTGCTTGGACATGGCGGCGCTTCGGTGTTCAAGGTCGGGCTCAAGGATCCGAATTTCGGCTCGCTTTTCGACCTGTTCTCCGCCACCTTTCGGGAACAATGGGTGGTGCAGCGGTTTCTTCCGGCCGTGGTCAAAGGCGACAAGCGGATCGTTCTCGTCGATGGGGTGGCGGCCGGCGCCGTCAACCGGGTGCCAGCGGAAAACGACATAAGGTCCAATATGGTGCGCGGCGGCGCCGCGGCGGCCACCGAATTCACCCCGCGCGAACGCGAAATCTGCGAGACCATCGGACCGGAACTGAAACGCCGCGGCCTGCTTCTCGTCGGCATCGATGTGATCGACGGCTATCTGACGGAAATCAACGTCACCTCGCCGACGGGAATCCGGGCCATCAAAAAGACCGGAGGCCCCGATCTCGCGGTCGCGGTCTGGGATGCGATCGAAGCAAAAAAACGCGCCGGTGCGGGTTGAGACCCGACCGAGGTCCTGAATTCGTCCTGATTCGGACCATATGTTAGACTATCGCGCACGCTGCGAGTGCGCCGGGCAGGTATCGTGAACGTCCATAATATCCATGCTTTCGACAGGTCGAACCTGGCCGACGCCATCGCGGCGCTTTATGCGCATGGCGGGGCCGAGGCCGAGATTCGCAAGGGAATCATCGCGCTTTTCCGGCATGCCTTGGAACAGGCACATCACGTCGCGCGCGAAGCGCTGGAAGGGCGCCGCGGCGGCCTCGCCTGCGCGCGCTATCTTTCGCATGTCGAAGACGAGTTGATCCGCGCCATTCACGCTTATGTCGTGACCTATGTTCATCCGGCGCCCGACAGCGCGACGGAAAAGCGGCTCGTCATCGCGGCCGTCGGCGGCTATGGGCGCGGCACTCTGGCGCCCGGCTCCGACATCGATCTCCTGTTTCTGCTGCCGACCGAGGAGTCCAAATGGGGCGAGCGCGTGGTCGAGGCCATGCTCTACGTGCTGTGGGATTTGCGGCAGAAGGTCGGCCATTCGACGCGCTCGATCGAGGATTGCCTTGCCTTGGCGCGCGAGGACATGACGATCCGCACCGCGCTTTTCGAGGCGCGCTTCATTCTCGGCGACGAAGTCCTGTTCGAGGATATGCGGACGCGGTTCGATCAGGAGATCGTCAGCACGACGGCGACCGAATTCGTCACGGCCAAGCTCGCCGAGCGCGACCGCCGCCTCACGCAATCGGGACGTACGCGCTATCTCGTCGAGCCTAATGTGAAGGAAGGCAAGGGGGGCTTACGCGATCTCAATACGCTGTTTTGGATCGCGAAATATGTCTACCGCGTGCGCACGACGGCGGAACTCGTCGATGCCGGCCTGTTTTCGCGGAAGGAATATCAGCTCTTCTGCCGTTGCGAGGAATTCCTCTGGCGCGTGCGCTGCCACATGCATTTCGTGACCGGCCGGGCGGAAGAAAGACTGAGCTTCGACTTGCAGCCGATCATGGCGGCCCGGCTCGGCTACACGGCGCGCGCCGGTCTCGCCAGCGTCGAACGTTTCATGAAACATTATTTCCTGGTGACGAAAGACGTCGGCAATCTGACGACGATTCTTTGCGCCGCGCTCGAAGAACGCCAGACCATGCCCGAAGCAGTCATCGACCGCTTCGAGCGTCGGAGCACGCCCCGCAAGAAACGCGTCAACAGCCAGGACTTCGCCATTGAAAACGGCCGTGTGACCGTGACGAGGGAAGACGTCTTCGAGCGCGACCCCGTCAATCTCATCCGGCTCTTTTGGATCGCGGATCGAAACGGCGTCGCCATTCATCCTGACGCGACGCGGCTCGTGACTTTGTCGTTGAAACGTATCGATAAGTAATTGCGCAGCGATCCCGCGGCAAATGCGTTGTTTCTCGACATTCTCACATCGCATAATGCGACCGAGGTCGTGCTCCGGTTGATGAACGAGGCCGGCGTGCTCGGCCGCTTCATTCCGGAGTTCGGCCGCGTCGTCGCCTTGATGCAATTCAATATGTATCATCACTATACGGTCGACGAGCATTTGTTGCGGGCGGTCGGCGTGCTGGCCGATCTCGAAAGCCATCGCAAGGCCGAGGATCATCCGCTCGCCAATCAAATCCTGTCGTCGCTGGCCGACCGGCGCATCGTCTATCTCGCGCTCTTCCTGCATGATGTCGCCAAGGGCCGCGAGGAGGACCATTCGCTGGCTGGCATGGAAGTCGCGCGCAAGCTCGGCAAAAGACTTGGACTTGACCCGGCCGAGACGGAAACCGTTGCGTGGCTGGTCGAAAACCATTTGCTGATGTCCGATACCGCGCAGCGTCGCGACTTGGCCGACCGCCGCACGATCGAGACATTCGCTGCGACCGTGCAGACGCTCGAACGGTTGAAGATGCTTTTCATCCTGACGATTTGCGACATTCGCGCGGTCGGGCCCGGCGTCTGGAACGCCTGGAAGGGCGAACTCTTGCGCACGCTTTATTGGGAAACCGAAGTGGTTCTGACGGGCGGCCATTCGGCGATGAATCGCGAGCGCCGCGTCGCCATGGCGCGCAAGGATTTGCGGCAAGCCATGCCCAATTGGTCGGATCTCGATTTCGAGGCCTATGCGGCGCGCCATCAGCAGGCCTATTGGCTGAAGGTCGATCTCGCCCACAAGATCCAGCACGCCAAGCTTCTCAATATGACCGAAGTCGAGATGCCGGCGCCGATCACCGACATTGCGATCAACGCGGCGCGCGGCGTCACCGAATTGACCGTCATCGCGCCCGACCATCCGCGGCTTTTGTCGATCATCGCAGGCGCCTGCGCGGCGTCGGGCGCCAATATCGTCGACGCCCAGGTCTTCACCACGGCGGATGGACTGGCGCTCGACACGATCGTCATTTCGCGTGCCTTCGATTTCGACGAGGACGAGTTGCGCCGCGCCAATAAGATCGCTTTGGCGATCGAACGGTCGCTGCTCGGCGAAATCAGATTGCAGGATATGATCGCAGGGCGCCGCGATCAGCGTCAGGAGCGCGGCAAGACCTTCCAGGTTCCGGCCCGCGTCACGATCGACAATACGTTGTCGAAACGCTTCACGGTGGTCGAGGTCTCGGGACTCGACCGGCCGGGTCTGCTCTTCGATTTGACGACGATTTTATCCAAACTCGAGCTCAACATCGGCTCGGCCCATATCGTCACATTCGGCGAGAAGGCGGCGGATGTTTTCTATGTCACGGATTTCCATGGCGCCAAGATTACCTCGGCGAGCCATAAAGCCGCGATCAAGCGCCGAATTATCGAAAAATTCCAATCAGTTAACGAGCCTGAGGCCAAGGTGGCATGATCGCTTGATTTTTTTGCCACCGGACCTGATATGCAGCGCATTCCTTTCCATAACCAGATCAGATCATGACTGAACCCAAGAAAGCGGAAAACGACATGGCGGAAGCTTTGGAACCAGGTCTCGCGCCGGAAGCTGGCGACCCGGCCGGCGAGCCGGATCCCTTCGTGGTCCTCGAAAAGCTCAAAGCCGAGAATGCCGATTCAAAAGACAAGCTTCTGCGCACTTTGGCGGAGATGGAAAATCTTCGGCGCCGGACCGAGCGCGAAATCGCCGATGCCAAGATTTACGGCGTCACGTCCTTCGCCCGCGACATGCTGGTCTTCGCCGACAATCTGACCCGGGCGCTCGAAAATATCCCGGCAGAGGTCCGCGAGAAGGCCGATCCGGCGGCCAAGGCCTTCATCGAAGGCATCGAGCTGACGCAAAAGGATTTTCTGTCGCGGCTCACCCGTCACGGGATCAAGAAGCTTGAACCGCAGGGCGCCAAGTTCGACCCAAATATGCACGAGGCTCTGTTCGAAATCCCGGATGAAAGCGTGCCGTCGGGCACCGTTTTGCAGGTGGTCGAGGCGGGCTATGCAATCGGCGACCGCGTGCTGCGCCCGGCCAAAGTCGGGATCTCGAAGGGCGGCCCGAAGGGATGATTCCGAAAAGTTGCTGACTTTTCGGATGAGATCATGCGTTAAAAAATAAAAAGGGCGGAAGCTCATACGCCAATCCTTCCCCTTTCAGGGGAAGGTGGCAGTGCGCGCAGCGCACTGACGGATGGGGTTTTCCCCACCCGGCCGCCTGAAGGCGATCACCCTCCCCAAAAATGTGGAGGGATGAGCGCCCCTCGTATCAGCGCACCCGCCTGAGCGTCAGGTTGAACCGTCCGCCTTCGGGCAGAAGCGTCGATGAGCCGGGCAGTAGCCGATCGACGCCGTGGAAGGCGAGACGCGCCTCGCCGCCCAGCACGATCGCGTCCCCAGAATTGAGCTTGATCGTGCGGGTCGGATCGCGCCGGTTGCGGCCGCCGAAGCGAAAGAGGCAGGTGTCGCCGAGCGATAGCGACACGACCGGCGCGTTCAGCGCATTCTCGTCGCGATCCTGATGCAGCCCCATCTTGGCCGACGGGCCATAATAATTGACGAGACAGGCCTGCGGCGCCTGCGGATCGTCTCCGAGATCCCACCAGGCTTTTTCGGCGAGTGCCGGGATTGGCGGCCAGGGCCGTCCGGTTTGCGGATTGAGCGCCTCATAGCGATAGCCCTTGTCGCGATCGGTAAACCAGCCGAGCTCTCCGCAATTGCTCATCTGTACCGACAGCGGCAAGCCGCTTTTCGGCATATGCGCCGTGTAGAGCGGCGCGTCTGCGAGGCACGCGCGCAGATCGGCCAGAAGCGCTTCCTGCGCGGCTCTGTCGAGATAGTCCGGGACATAAAAAAGGCCGGGCTGCAAAAACAAGCCCGGCTGCGCGCGAAGCAATGCGTCAGCCGTCATGCACTATGAGATAGGATCGTTGATCGAATGATTCAGGGTGTTGTCCGTAATTTCGGTCTCGTCTTGCGCCAGCATCTGCTCGACGCGCGAGAGTTTCGCATCGGCAGCGAGATCCGGGGGGCGCCCCGCGCCGCCGCCTCGACGGCTTTGAGAAGCTCGGCCGAGCGGGTCGCCTTGCCGACGATCGGCCATGGCTCCTCGGGACTCTGGCCGCCGGGAATCTCGTCATAGGCGGTGAAGAGGGCGAAATTGACTTTGAGGTCGGGCAGGTTCGCACGGATCAGGCGGATGACTTCGAGCCCGGTCATATCCGGCATCGAATAATCGACGAGAACGAGATCGAAGGCCCGGTTCGCGGCGAGAATCGCCACCGCCGCGGCACCGCTGCCCGCTGTCATGACGATGTGACCGGCTTCCTCGATCTCCTCGGCTACGACCTGACGCACGAGGAGATCGTCATCCACGAGAAGGATCTCGTAACGCATGACAGTCTCCGTGAGACCAACAATGCTTAACGCGCTTCGGCCATCATGGTTCCACGGCATCTCTCAGGGTGCAAGAATTTCTTTGGTCTCGACGGTCGAGTCCGTCTTGAGACGGTAAACGAGGGGGACGCCCGTCGTCAGTTCGACCGTGGGGACGGTCTCTGGCGTCAATTGATCGAGCGCCATGACCAAGGCCCGCAGCGAATTGCCATGCGCGACGACGATGACCCGCTCGCCACGCAGCACGCAGGGCAGGAGCGTCTGACAATAATAGATGAGAACCCGTGCCACCGTGTCTTGCAGGCTTTCGCCGCCGGGAGGCGCCACGGCATAGGAGCGCCGCCAGATCTGGACTTGCTCCTCGCCCCATTTCTGTCTGGCGTCATCCTTGTTGAGACCCGAGAGGTCGCCGTAATCGCGTTCGTTCAGAGCCTCATCGGTGATTGTCGGTATGCCCGGCGTGCCCAATTCGCCCAAAATGAGCTTCAGCGTATTTTGGGCGCGGGTGAGATTGGAGGTGAAGGCGCGGTCGAAGCCGAGACCTTTCGCCTCCAGCACACGTCCGGCAGCGCGGCCCTCCTCGATGCCTCGCGGCGTCAAATCCGGGTCTCTCAGGCCGGTGAAAAGATTTTTCAGGTTCCACTCGCTTTGGCCATGCCTGACGAGCACGAGAGTCCGTTCCATGTGTCTGTCCTTGATGGGGCGATCTATTCGGCCAATCTTGTCAAGCTAAGTCCAGGACGTCGGTCATGGAATAAAGGCCGGGTTTGCGGGAGCGTCCCCAAAGCGCGGCTTGGAGAGCGCCGCGCGCGAAGATCCGGCGGTCCTCGGCCTTGTGGGTGAGTTCGATGCGCTCGCCAGGGCCCGCGAAAATCACGCTATGATCGCCGACGACTGTGCCGCCGCGCAAGGAAGCAAAACCGATGGCGCCTTTTTCGCGCACGCCGGTGTGCCCGTCGCGGCCACGTACGGAATGATCGTCGAGCGGGACATCGCGTCCCCGCGCGGCGGAGGCACCAAGCAAAAGCGCGGTACCCGACGGCGCATCGACCTTCAAGCGGTGGTGCATCTCGACGATCTCGATGTCATAGTCGGCGCCGAGCGCGCGGGCGACCTTTTCGACGAGGGCCGCCAGAAGATTGACACCGAGGCTCATATTGCCGGATTTGACGATCACCGCGTGGCGCGCCGCAGCGTCGAGCCGGGCCTGATCCTCGGGCGAAAAGCCGGTCGTGCCGATGACATGAACGATGCGGGCCTGGGCCGCGAGCCCGGCCAATTCGACGCTCGCGCGAGGCGAGGTAAAATCCAAAATACCGTCGGCGATCGAGGCGGCCTTCAAGGCGTCCCCGCTGATATCGACGCCCATGCGCCCGCAGCCTGCGAGAAGCCCCGCATCCTGGCCGATCGCGATCGAATACGGCTGCTCCAGAGCGTCGACGAGCGTCGCGCCTTCGGTCTCGTGAATCAATTGGACGAGGCCCCGGCCCATGCGTCCCGAAGCGCCGGCTACCACGAGCCGCATGTCGCTCATCCGCGCTCCTTTATTTTAAACGTATATCTGTGATGGAAGGAGACGAGGCATCCAAAAGTGGTGCGCGGAACCCTCTCCCTATGGGAGAGGGTGGCTTGCGGAGCAAGCCGGGTGAGGGGTTAGAAGGCTGCGATTAAAGAACGTAACCCCTCATCCGTCCGCTTCGCGGGCACCTTCTCCCACTGGGAGAAGGTTTGCGCACCATCAATTCAGCTTCCTATCGCTTCGATCCAGGACATCGGCTTCTCAGTGTCTATAAAGCGCCGCCAGCATATTTGAAAGGCTGCGGGTTTTCGCTCACGCAGATGCGATTTCAGCGACGATGGCTTCGGCGGCGGCTTTGGGGTCCGGCGCCTGCGTGACGGGACGGCCGATGACGAGATGATCGGCGCCGGCTGTGATCGCTGATTTCGGTGTCATAATTCTCTTCTGATCGGCTGCCTCCGCACCGGCCGGCCGGATACCGGGCGTGACGAGGATGAGCTTCGCGCCGAAAGCGGCGCGCATGGAAGAAACTTCTTCTGCCGAAAGGATGAGCCCGTCGATACCGGCGGCTTCGGCCTGGCTGGCGCGGCGTGCCACGAGGTGTTTGACGCCGAGCGCATAGCCCGCCTCCGCGAGATCGGCGTCGTCGTATGAGGTCATTATGGTGACCGCGAGAAGTTTCAACCCGGAGTCCGCGACGCCTGTTTTCGCGGCGGCCATCGTCTGCGGAAAAGCGTGAATGGTGAGGAAGCGCGCGCCCAATCGTGCGACCTGCGCCGTCGCCCGCGCGACAGTCGTCGGAATGTCGTGCAGCTTGAGGTCGAGAAAAACTTTCTTGCCGCTTTTGATCAGCTCTTCGGCGAAGGAAAACCCGCCGCTAGCATAGGCGAGTTCCATCCCGACCTTGTAGAATGTCACGCTGTCGCCGAGCCGCGCCACCATGGCTTCGGCTTCCCCGACGCTGGCGACATCCAGCGCCACGATCAGTTTGTCGCGCGCGGAAACCGTGGCGCTCATGGGCGGTGCAATTTATCGAAATCGGGGAATTTGCGCAGCGCCGCCGCCGCGGGCTTCGATTTCGTTGCGCGCGCCTTATGCGCATTATCCGGACGGCACAGACGTGCCTTGGCGAGCGCAATTTCGCGCTTCAAATCCCGTTGCATTTTTTCCGTGCCCATTTTGAGCTTGCCCAGGAAAACAATAGCAGGCTTTTGCGGCGGAAGCGGCTGCTCGGCCTGATCCTCCATAGGCCGGTAAACCCAAACGCGCGCCGGGGGCAGGTTGAGCCAGACGGGTGGCGACACTTCGGCATGAAACGCGAGTTTTGCATTCTTGCGCGGCACCGGCGACATCACGCCATAGGTGAATTGGACGAAAGAGCCTTCGGGCGCCATCACGCCGAAAGCTTCGGTCAGAAGCCGCAAGCGTTCGCGCTCCGGCTTATTCAAAAGCGGCAGGCTCGAGACGATGGCCGCGGCTGGCTGGTCGAGGACGCCGCGCAGGCTCTCTGCGAGATGATAGGCGTCGCCCTGAATGACGCGCACGCCCGGAAAACGCCGCCGGAGAAGCGCGCAAAAGGCAGCGTCGAATTCGAGTAGCACAAGCCGGGCCGGCGCAATGCCGCGCTGCAGGAGCGCCTCGGTGATGGCGCCCGTGCCGGGACCGAGCTCGACGACCGGTCCCGTCGCATGCGGATCGACGTACCGGGCCATCATCCGCGCGAGAAAGCGCCCCGACGGCGAGACGGCGCCGGCGAGCGAAGGATTATCGAACCAGGATTTGATGAATCGGGCCTCGTCCGCGAGACGCTCCTCGATCCGGGTCGTGGACTTCAGGCCCCGGGCCGGGCGCGGCGTGTGACTATGCAAAGATCGTCCCTCAACAAACACAACGCGAATCGTCTGTGGCGCCCGGAAGCGGGCAAGGCCTTGGCACCAAAGCCGACAAAAGCCAAAGCGTCAAGAAACTGACATATCGGATGCCCGGACGCTCGGGGCGGCAAGCGGCCGATCTACCGTCATTGCGAGCGAAGCGAAGCAATCCAGTGGGGGCAAGGGCAGAAGCCATGGCCCTGGATTGCTTCGCTTCGCTCGCAATGACGGCCGAAAGGCATTATTGGCCACCCAGATTTTCGAAGAAATCCTTCATCTTGGCGAAAAAGCCGGAGGATTCTGGATGGGTTTTCGTCGAAGACTCGGCTTCGAATTCGGCGAGCAATTCGCGCTGGCGCTTGGTCAGATTCTGCGGCGTCTCCACCGTGACCTGGATATAGAGGTCGCCGACATCGCGCGAGCGCAAAACCGGCATGCCTTTGCTTTTCAGCTTGAATTGCTTGCCGGACTGCGTGCCTTCCGGAATTTTGACCCGCGACTCACCGCCATCGACGGTGTGGACCGAGACTTCGCCGCCGAGAGACGCTTGCACCATGGAAATGGGCACGCGGCAGAAAAGATCCGCGCCGTCGCGCTGGAAGAAGGGATGCGGCTTGGTCGAGACGAAAATATAAAGATCACCGGGCGGGCCGCCGCGCAGGCCGGCTTCGCCCTCGCCGGTCAGGCGGATGCGCGTGCCGTCTTCGACGCCGGCCGGGACATTGATCTGCAAAGCGCGCTCGCGCGTGGTGCGCCCGGTGCCGCTGCAGGAGGTACAGGGATCGTCGATGACTTCGCCACGCCCGAAACAATGCGGACAGGTGCGTTCGATCGCAAAAAAGCCCTGCTGGGCTCGGACGCGGCCCTGACCGCCGCAGGTCGGGCAGATGCGGGGCTTGGCGCCGGGCTTGGCGCCGGTGCCCGAACAGGCCTCGCAGGAGATCGATGTCGGCACTTTCAGGCTGGCGGTCTTGCCGTTAAACGCGTCTTCGAGCGTGATTTCGAGATTATAGCGAAGATCCGAACCGCGATTGGCATTGGCGCGGCCGCCCCGGCGCCCCATGACGTCGCCGAAGAGATCGTCGAAAATATCGGCCATGGAAGAGGAGAAGCCGTCTCCACCGCCGCCGCCGAAGCCGCCCTGCTCGAAGGCGGCATGGCCATAGCGGTCATAGGCGGCGCGCTTCTGCCCGTCGGACAGAATCTGATAGGCTTCGTTCAATTCCTTGAATTTGACTTCGGCCTCGGCATTGCCGGGATTGCGGTCGGGATGGTGCTGCATCGCCGCCTTGCGGAAGGCGGTCTTCATCTCGACTTCGGTGCATGTCTTCGAAACGCCCAAGACTTCGTAATAGCAGCGTTTAGCCATGGCGGTCCGCGTTCCAATTCTTGCCTGAAATCATCATCTTAGCCCCGAAGAGTGATGCCAGTCGCCGCTCGCGCTCAAATCCGCGCGGCCAGGACAAAGCAAGAGCGGTTCCAAATACGAGGTGGATGAGGGCTCACAATCTCTTCGATTTTGGATCGTAACCCTTCACCCGGCTTGCTTTGCAAGCCACCCTCTCCCTGCAAGCCGGGCTTGCCCGACTTGCGTGCTTAAAGTGCCAAACTCGGGCTTGCCCGAGTTTGGCGGGAGAGGGTTGGCCCAACCGTTTTTACGCGGATTTCTTCTTGTCGTCGGGGCCGACTTCCTTGAAGTCGGCATCGATGACGTCGTCCTTCTTTTCTTCGGCACCGCCGTCCGCAGCCGTGCCTTCGGCGCTTTGCGCCTTATACATGGCCTCGCCGAGCTTCATCGAAGCCTGCATGAGGTCGTTGACCTTTGCCTTGATGCCATCGACATCCTCGGTTCCGAGCACGGCCTTCACGGCTTCGATCGCCGTCTCGACAGCGCTCTTATCCGCCGCCGAGACCTTGTCGCCATATTCGGCGACGGACTTCTCGGTCGAATGGATCAAGGCTTCCGCCTCGTTCTTGGCATCGACCAACTCGCGGCGCTTTTTGTCCTCGGCCGCGTGCATTTCGGCATCCTTGACCATCTTGTCGATGTCGGCGTCGCTCAAACCGCCGGATGCCTGGATGCGGATCTGCTGCTCCTTGTTCGTGGCCTTGTCCTTCGCCGTCACATTCACGATGCCGTTGGCGTCGATATCGAAAGTGACTTCGATCTGCGGTACGCCGCGTGGCGCCGGCGGAATGCCGACGAGGTCGAACTGACCCAACAGCTTATTGTCGGCCGCCATTTCGCGCTCGCCTTGGAAGACGCGGATGCTGACTGCCGTCTGCGTGTCTTCGGCCGTCGAGAACACCTGGCTCTTCTTCGTCGGGATGGTCGTGTTGCGGTCGATGAGCCGCGTGAACACGCCGCCCAGGGTTTCGATGCCGAGCGACAGAGGCGTCACGTCGAGGAGCAGCACTTCCTTGACGTCGCCTTGCAGCACGCCGGACTGGACCGCCGCGCCGATGGCGACGACTTCGTCCGGGTTGACGCC
>JAATEW010000217.1 GCA_015655535.1 Hyphomicrobiales bacterium
CAAGCAGATGCTGAACGATGTGACATTCGCAGTCGATCCCTATAGCTGCGCGGAAGGCGCGGATGCCGTCGTCATCATGACGGAATGGAACGAGTTCCGCGCGCTTGACTTCGACCGCCTGCGCGACACGATGCGCGGCGATGTGCTGGTCGATCTGCGCAATGTCTATAACGCCGAATTGGCGGCCCAATATGGCTTTGCGTATACCAGCGTCGGCCGCAATGCCACCGCCGCCCTCAAAACTGAAATCAAGGCGGCGGAAATAGGCTATTTGAAAGTCAAGCGCGACATAGGCCCAACACGATTCTGAGGGTCGGCAACGAAGCCGCTTAGTTTAACGAGATTCGATGCGCCAATTGCCAGCTAGCCTCGAGTCTCCCGTAGGAGACGATGAAACCGCGCGCCGCGCATTGGATGGCGCGCTCGATCATATTTTCATCTCGCCGAACGGAACTGCTCTTCTTCTGGGCTGGCTGTCCGATGAGGGCAATGGGCCGCCCGTCATGCGCCTTCACGATGGCGGGGAGGTTTTGACCTTTCCGCCGACCGGCATTTTGCGCTATGCGCGTGAGGATGTCGCAGACGAACTCGGCGTCGACGGATATGACTATGGGTTCGTCGCCCTTGCGAAGCTTCCCGATGGTTTTGCGCCCGGTAGAGTTCGCCTTGAAGCGAATACCTCCGTCAGCATCTTCCAGGTCGAGACGGAACCGGAACTCACATCCGACAAACGGTTGCTCGATACGTTCCTGAAAGCGATCGCCGGCATTCAGGCCCATGCGGGCCGAGAAATCGCGCTGAACGCGTTTCTGACGCAGGCAGGCGGAGCCGCCGCGATCGATCTCTTTCAAGCCCATGTGGCGGTCTCGTCCGCAGGCTTTCATATCGAGCGGTTTAGGCCGCGCTCCGTCGCGCGTTCATTCGTCACGGTGCTGTTTGGGTCGGCGGAGCCGGTGATGATGCAGCCCGTTCTGTTCAGGTCGGCGGGTATCGATTTCGGCGAATGGATCTATGTTTGCAACTCGCCAGCCGATGCGCAAGCGGCGCTGCGCTATGCCAGGCTCATCTCCGATCTTTGGGATGTCTCGATCAGTGTCATATTGGTCAATGACAATGTCGGCTTTGGCGCTGCGAATAATCTCGCAGTCGCCGCCGCGGCCAGCGACACGATCGTCCTGGTGAACCCGGACGTCTATCCGATCGCGGAATATGCGGCGCTTTTGAAGGAGGGCTTCGTTCGGGAAAAGCCGGATATGGTTTTGCGGGGCGGTCTTCTATTTTACGATCCTGACAATCTCATGCATTCCGGCATGTATTTGGACGACGACATTTTTGTCATGAACCACGGCGTGAATGGTGCCGACGCGGTGAAGGCGAGTTCATGCTGCCGGCTCCTGCGTGTGGAACACTATGATAAGGGCGTGCCCTTTTCTCCCGGAGCTTGGAAAACATCCATGCCGGCGACGGCCGTCACGGGCGCATTCATGACGTTCGAGCGCGGCGCTTTCGAAAAGCTCGGAGGCTTTTCGGGCGACTATATTTATGGCCACTATGAGGATGCGGATCTTTGCCTGCGCTGGGCCCAACATAATAAACAGGTCCAGATCGACCCGGCGCTGAGACTGGTGCATCTCGAGGGACAAGGCGCAAAGGCTCATGGGGCGGAATATAGCGGTGCCGCGCTTGCCAATCGCTTCTTTTTCACGGCCCGGCACGGTGCTTTTTTCGAGGGCCACCGCCAGAGTCTCGGCCGGAAAAAGAGGATGAGGGAACTCGCCTTCCGTATCTGACAGGCTTTGCCATATTTTCGGTTTCGGACCGCATATTGATCTCACGTATGCGAGCAATATGTGGTGAACCGGGGCGGTATGGACATCTTTCTTACCGCTGTACCGGCCGGAAACCGGAGCTCCTGCAGAAAGGCCATTTTCGCTTTGTACAGGGGGCGATCGGCAACTTGAAAGCGATGGGTTGCAATGAAACCAGCCGCATCGCCAGACTGATTCAGAGACGGGATTTGCGTGACCAAGACTGTTGCAGTTCTGACAGACGCCACGTCGGCCGGCTATCTTTTTCCGCATTGGATTCGTTATTATGCGGGCCAGTTTGGCGTTGAGAAGCTACATGCCATGACCTATCGGGGTTTGGGCCCGGCATTCGCCGGACTGGGTTTGGGTTCGGTTGTCGAACTCGACAGCTTTTACGATGACGAGTTTCGCGCCGCCGCGATCAGCGAAAGGGTCGCAAACCTTTTGCAGACCCATGACGTCGTGATCCGCTGCGATGTCGATGAGTTTCTCGTTCCCGACCGGCGTAAGCACGGTTCCCTTGCCGCCTATGTCGAGAATTTGACCCCTCCCTATGTGACCGCCATCGGGCTCGACGTCGTTGAGACGCCCAGCGACATGCAGCTTGATCTCGACGCTGCGTCCTTATTGGATCAACGGCATTGGTGTATTCGCGCGGCGGCCCTCAATAAGACGGCGATCGTCACGCAACCATTGGTTTGGGCGGCGGGGTTCCACGCAGCAAATGTTTGCCCCCATTTCGACGATCTTTATCTGCTGCATCTCAAGTTCGCCGATATTCAGGGTAGAATCGCTTGGTTTTCCGATATGCTGGACAAGGTCCGGCCGGGCTCGAACGAATATGTTTATTATGCGGACGGACGCGCGAAATTGGAGAGCTATGCGAAATGGCTGAACAGCCGGCCGCGGGATAGTGATCCATTGGCGCTTTATGACAGAGGTTTCCTCGACCATTTTATGCAATCGGTTACGTGCAATCCGGAAAACGGTATTTGGCAAGGCGATTTCTGCGTGGATGGTAAGCTGATCGACTATTCGTGCAACCTCGCGATGCCGAAGCATTAGTCAAACGGCTTTGGGGTGGATGAAAAGCCGGGAATTCCGCTACCCTTTATCATGCGGGAAGACACCAGAGGACGAGACATGACCTTCGAACCTGTTCAGGAGGCCGCGGACTTCGATGGAACGGTTCTGATTGTCAGAACGGATAAGATCGACGATACGCTTGCCGGTTTTCTTGCCGATGTGGAAAAGAAAACGGATCTCCGAATTTGCTTGGCCGCGGACGGAAAGAAAATCTCGGCCGATGTCCTAGCCGGCATCAACCATGTCGCCGCGACGATCGAAACCTATGGCGCGATGAATCTTTTCGTCGCGCATGATACGTTGTGGCGTTGCGGAGATTACGGCCTCTATCTTGTTCGTGCCAAATATCCGAAGGCGCGCTTCTTTTGGATGGTCGAGAGAGACGTCTACATCAACACCCGCGATATCGGCCATTTCTTCAATGAGCTATCGCGGTTCAAAGATGCCGATTTCATTGGCAGCCGCTATTACGATGCCAATCCGACGTGGACCTGGTATTCCGCTATGGTCCCATTTTCGTCGAAGCTTTATCAATGTGTGTTTCCGGTCGTCGGCTTTTCCGGCCGCGCGGCGGACTGCCTTTACGAGCGTCGAAAGGAAATATCGGCGCGTTATATGAATACCGAGCCCAAAGACCGGCAGTTGTGGCCGAACGATGAGATTTTTTGTGCGACCGCGGCGACGAATGCCGGGCTTGTGTGTCGCGATTTGAATGATCTGGGGCCGTCGACCTACACGCGCCAAACCTTGAAATTGACGCCACCCCTCTCTCTGCGGCGTCTGACCGCTGCCAAGCCGGATGAATTGCTCTACCATCCTGTCTTGTCCGGCGACGAATTTATTCAGAAGCTGGAGACGAGGCTCGCCGCGGATATCAAGAAGCGTATCCCTCCAAAGGACCTGCTCGCCGTTTACGATAAGACTGTCCTCGGAGATGTCGCTTTGGAATGCGGCGAGGATCGCGCCAAAAGGTTCGAATGCGATCTCAACCTCGCATTGGAAAGCTGCGAAGCTAAGCCTAAAATTTAGGGCGGCGCCGATGCGGTCCCGCTCTGCCTGGTGGCGAGGTCGGCTTGCGGTATTCCAAGCATGGTTGTCGAGCGAGGCATGATCCGCTCAGAGAATTTTTTCAGGCCGCTCCTGGAATACCGCAACATATGGTTGGGCGTGCGTGAGCTTTGATTTGAATTGAACATCTGCCGCCCTAAATCACGCAGCGAAGGGGAGGCGGGCCATGCTTAATTTGATCGATGTCGGCGGTGCGGGCGGTTTGCAAGGCAAATGGGAAGCGCGTCTCGGAACGATCGCCCCAACCATATTCGAGCCCAATACCGCCGAGGCGGAAAAGATACGCGACAAATATCGCGGCCATAAGGACATCAGAGTGGTCGAGAGAGGCCTATTCAATGTTTCAGGAAAGCGAACTCTGCATTTGACGCATCATTGGGGATGCGTGTCCTTGCGCCAGCCTAATTTCGAGTTTCTGGCGAAATATCCGATCGCAAAGCAATTCAAGGTTGTCGGCGAAAAGACCATCGATTGCCATCGCTACGACGAGCTTTTTGCGAGAGGCGAAGTGCCGAAACCAGACGTTATAAAAATCGATGTTCAGGGATGCGAATATGAGGTCCTCGAAGGATTCGGGCATCTCCTTGAAGGCTGCATAGGCATAGAACTCGAAGCGCATTTCTATCCGATCTACAGGGAGCAAAAGCTCCTTCATGATCTGATCGGTCTTTTGGGAAGCTTTGGCCTGACGCTCGTGAGATTGAGCCCGATCAATCATTTTGAAGGCGATATTGTCGAAGCGGATGCATTTTTTCTTCTATCGAGGGAAAAAGCAAAAACGCAAGAAGAGAAGACAAACCGAACTTTGGTCGCCGAGGTTTACGGGCTTTGAACGCAACCTTGCCTCCGCGCGGCCAGATCGCCAAATCGTCGCCGGCAGATGATCAAAGCAAATGATCTTCACGCCGCAACCTGAGGAATGAATGTCGGGAGGAATCGCGATGCGGTGGAGCGAGACGGTAAAGGATTATTACGACGTCAGGCCAGCCCCGAGATGGGGGCACGGCAAGCCCACGCATCCCGAACTGACGAAAGTCATCAATGAGCGACGGCATGTCTACCGCGAGATTTTGGATGACATGCTGAACATCAAGCCGGTGCTGCACGCCATACCGATGAACAGCGACGATAAAAACAGCAACGTGCCATATTGGTCGAATACATGGTTCAGCAATCTCGATGCGACATCCCTGGTTTATTTTCTTCTGAGCAAGAAGCCGCGCCGCTACCTCGAAATAGGTTCCGGCTATTGCACCATGTTCGCGCGCCATGCAATCAAGGAGAGCGGTCTCCAGACGACAATCACCTCGGTCGATCCGAAACCACGCGCGACGATCGACCGCCTCTGCGACAGTGTCATCAGAAAGCCGTTGGAAGAATGCGACGTCCAGATTTTTGACGAGCTCGAAGAATGCGACATTCTTTTCTTCGATGGTTCACATCGCGTCTTCGAAAATTCGGACGTCACCGTATTTTTTCTCGAAGTTCTACCGCGATTGAAAAAGGGCGTTATCGTTCACATACACGACATATTCCTGCCGAGCGACTATGTCGCGACATGGAATGAAAGGCTCTATTCCGAGCAATATATGCTCGCGGCAATGCTGTTATGCAAAGTGCCGCCCTTCCAGGTTTTGTTACCGAACTTTTTCATATGTACCGATTCGGAATTGGTCGAGAAGGTCGATGCCGTGCTCGAATCTTCGAAGGGAAAAATACCACTCACCTACAATAATGCGGCGCGGATTCCCGGCGTCTCGTTCTGGCTCGAAACCATCTGAGGGCTACGCTTGCTGGCGGACTACTCGATGTTTTGACATTGCAGCGGCGTTCCAGCGGGGTCGTTCGATACGGCCTCGAAACTGGCGCCCGACCGGATATTATCGAAATAGACCGTCTGCGTCGTGGCTTGCCGGCGCCTGTAGACGCCAATATCGACACCCATGGCATTTGTAATCTTATGGCCGTCGTCGCCGACCCGCCCGGGGTCGAAGCCCCAATGCGCTTTGAAGCAAAATTGCGGTTTGCCGTTCAGCCACATTGCGAGAACGCCGGGCTTCGGGTTGTCATCGGTTTCCGGATCCAATTGGAGAACGAAATTATTCCATTCGCCGCGGTTCACATTCATGCTGTAGATCGTTTTTGCCGGGCTGCCTTTTTGGTGCTCCATCAGATCGTCTCGAAAGCCGAAGAAAAGCTCGGCCGGGCCATTCTTGTCCTTTGACGGTGTGATGCTCATCGCGAAGGGCGGATGGCCGCCGCAGCATTGCCAAGCTTGAAGATGAATTGCCCACGCGGTGGGCAATTCATAATGTGAATCGAGCATGAAGTCGAAAGCGATATAACGCGCTCCGCCGTTCACCATCATTTTCTGATTGGACCAATGCGGAACGGCATCGAGAAAAATCTTGTCCTTCACATTTTCATCATGGTCCGCCGTGATTTGAATGGCCAAGGAGCGAGCATTGCCCAGCTTGGACGCGCTGTCTGGAACCTGCTTATCGAGCCAGACATTGAAAGACGTTCCTTTGTCCACGGTAAAGGCCGGCGGATCGCCTTTCGAACCATCCTTGCGGCTCAACATATGGAAATAAAAAGGCTTCGTGCGGTCGCGCTTCGCGATCTCCGCTTCATCGACGTAATGCTGATCGGAAAATTGAAGCTTCGTGTCAGGCTCAGCTTTTGCCAATATAGCACCCGTCGAAAAGACCAGAATGGCCGTGAGAGAACGGACGAAATACGAAAATCGGATTCTGCACGCCATGCCTCTCTCCAATGGTGAAGCAGGAAACTTATCAAAAGCACGCAATGTCGGATCAATTTTGACAAAGCCGCCGAAGGGCTCCCTCGCCTTGCCGCGGAAACATCCCAGCGCGGCAGTCAGGCCCTCAACTTTGCAAGACGGCCACCGGTGCGCCACTCGAAACGCTTCGAGCTCCGCTCGCTCTTAACAAAGTGAAAGAGCGTGTTCGATGTCGGATGCCCGACGGTCTCGACCGGTATGGCGGCGCGCGAAAGATCCTCATGCGTAAAGTGCTCGTCACGCCGCACGATCGTCTCCGTGGCGAGAACGCGTTCCAGCATCGCCGGAAATTCCTGCCAGCCGAAGACGCGCCAATGGTCTTCTTGGCCAAAGCGCCGGATGCGTTCTTCTTTCGGAAGTTCGGAGAGATCTTCAACTGTGGCCGGATTGGACGCCATCGGCACCGACAAAATCATGCTTCCGGCAGGTTTCAGGAGTCTTGCAAATTCGGCAATCACCCAATCAACCGAGACCGGGAGATGCTCCAAAATATGGTTGGCGATGATGATATCAACGCTCGAATCAGGTTCGTGAGCGATGTCGTTGCAAATGTCGAACGTGTAGGGAAGAACCTTATTGGCCGTATATGTTTGAGGGAATAAATCCAGCGGGTAATAATTATGAGCGTCGACAATCTCGGCTATCTTATCCGAAACGCCTTTCTCCGGGCCGAAATGGAAAACCACGCTGCCGCGATTCAAGATGTTCAGCTTCTTCAGATAAAGCCAAATATACCGCGTCCGCTCCAGGGAATGGCAGCTGGCGCACCAGGCATTTTTACGGCCTCTGAACTCGCGAAATTCCATGCCGGAGCAAATTGGACATATCGGAACGGTCATAGGCAATCTCCTGCGAATGCTGCTGCCTCTGCGACGTTAAAGCGGGAAGCCGATCTCTCGGCCGCCGATGGGTTCACGCTTTGACGAATTTGCATAATGGGCGGTAATCCAAGCCGACCGCTTTGCTCGAATAGCGAATGTCGCGTTCGAACGTGAAGCCATTCTTGCTCATGATCATCGCCAGCTCCCCATGCCAGGAATCCCAAGCATCGACATCGTCTATCGTTGCCTGAAACAGGGCAGGCGCGCCGGGAGCGAGGAGACGCGAGAGTTCTCTCGCAATTCTGTCAAGCTTGTCGGATGACAACATCGGCATCCGGACGAAAGCCAGCTGGGAAACGCCGGACCGGTTGGGCAATTTTCCCTTTGCTGCGAGGTCCGCCAAAAACGCGTCGAGCGAAAGCTTAGGACCCTGAAATTGCTCGTTCCACACTTTCTCCATCTTGTTGGTAAGACCGACGGAGAGCGTGACAAGCCGCCGAAACATGTAATGCGTTTCGCTCAGCCAGCGGTAGAGCGTGCGATCCATGGCGCTTGCGAGACATTGCGGGCAATGGCGACCATGGTCCTCCGAAAAGGCCAGGCCATACCAGTCGCAAATATTGCAATGCATGAGCTTGCCAGTTCGCACGGCTTCGAAAGTCGCGATCTGTTCAGGCAAGACGGGATGCGCCACGATGACATTTTCATCGAAGCGTTGAGAGAGGCTTGGCCGTGTTTTGTTGAAAAGGGCGAGAACCCCTTCGGCTTCGCCGAATGTCCAGCCCATGCTTTCGGCGTAGAAACTATATTCGACGTCCGTGTAGTCATGCGGCACGGCTTCGCTGAACCCGCCGATCTCGTCGAACATTTTGCGGCGAAATGCGAAAAGGCCGCCTTGGATATGGCCAAAAACGCGATCCGGGTTTTTGGCAGCGAAGTCCTTGTTCCGGAAATGCTCAAAGAGCCGGATGCCGGTCGGATATTGGGCGCCCGTCATATAGCTTGGAGAATATCCGATCGTGCCGACCAGCCCGATCTTCTCATCCTTCTTAAAGGCGCGAACGAAAGGCAATTCCCAGCCGCTCTTAAAGCTCATGCCTTCCTTGCCGCACACATAGATGATCGTATCTCCGTTGCCTTGCATCGCGGCGAGATTGGTTCCAGGTCCGACCATCGCATTGTTGCGGTTGTGAACGACGGTAATGCGGTCGTCTTCAGCCCAGATCTGATCCAGAAAGGCGGGCACGGGTTCTTTGCGGCTGCGGTTGTCGCAAACGATCAAATGGAGCGGCGAGGCGGTATAGGCCAAGATGCGGTCGAGGACGAGCCGCAATTCTTTCAGATTGTTCCAGCTTACGACCACGACATCTATCGGCTTGCGCTGCCAGACGCTCAGCAAAACATCGACGAGCTGCGAAACGTCATGTTGCTGTCCCGCGCGTTTTTTGGCTTCCTGCACGATGGCCCGCAGCTTTAGAGAACTCAAACCGAAGAAACGGCGAATCGCCGCTGCGACGCTTGCCGGATTGGGCTCGCAAATAAGGCCCGTTATTTCATCGACGATCAGATCCGGAATGCCTGCGATAGGCGTGGTGAGCACAGGAATACCAGCCATCATGCTTTCGACCACCGAGGTCGGAATCCCGTCCATGTCTCCGCTCGCCGTCCGCACGCAAGGAGACGCAAAGAGATCGGCGGTGCTTATGACCTCCGGCACGTCGTCATGGGAGAGCGGCCCTTTCAGGATCACATTGGTCAGCTTCAGGTCGGCTATGATGGCGCGGTATTCCGCTTCCATATCGCCATAGCCGTAGATCTCGACGATAAGATCGAGGTCGGTCAAAAGCGAGGCGGCCTTGATCAGAAGGTGCAGCCCCTTCTTTTCGACGAAACGATGAATCGCAATGACTTTTTTGGGTCCGTTCGCCTTCGCGCGTTCGAGAGGCGTGCTGAATTTCTTGAATGAGACGGCATTCGGATTGATAACGAGTTTTTCGCGCGGAAAATTCAGCGCCAGAATATAATCGTAATGAAACTGGGACAGCGTGAAGAGCCGGAGACAAAGCTTGGATGCGCCGATCTCCGCCAATCTGGTTTGCTCGTCGTTTTTGTAAACGAATATGTCTTGCGCGTGAGCAATGAAGGTGAAGGGCACATTCGCCCGTTCGCAGGCTGGCCAGACCATATTGGTGACGGTTGGAAAGACGAAATGCGCATGCACCATCGTGCGGCGCGTCGCGATTAGTTTTTCGGCCAGATCTTCGACAGAGACGATCTGCTTGAACTCGATGTCGAAATGCGGCTTGAACGTCTTATGCGGGCTTTGGCGGCAAAAGACGATGACGTCGACGCCCCTCTCCTTGAGGGCCTCTAGCTCGCTGAGCACGAAGGTTTCGGATGGAACCGGGAAATGCCAGCAAAAATAAGCGAGCCGTAGTGGCTGTTCTTTGCGTCCCTTTGGCCAGGAACGGGCTCTGCGAACCGTTGGCTCAACAGGCGATGCGGCAGGCACTTTCGATTGATAGGCCAATATGTCCCGATAGACGCCGGCGACGAGTTGCTTGAAACTATTGAGGCCATATTTGCGCGCCTTTACCTGACCCGCGCGCCCAAGCTCATCCACCAATTGGCGGTTTTCGCAAAGCGCTTTGACATGAGGAACCGCGGCGGCTGGCTCCTTGTACGGTATCAGGAAGCCGTTCCGGCCGGGTTCTATAAGCTCGACCAATGCCCCCCATTCGTAAGCTATGACCGGCCGCGTGGCCGCCATGGCTTCCAGAATCGTCCGGCCAAACGATTCAGCGAAATGCGAGAGATTCATCACGACATCGACCTGAGCGATGGCGATCGATGGGCTCTCGGCATAGCCGGCGAAAATGAGGTTTTGAGGAACCTCCTCCTTGCCGCGGCCGGATTGAAGCTCTTCGGTCAAAGCGGTGGAGGGTCCTATGAGGACGAATTCGGCTTCGATGCGATGCTTCAGGCAAAGCCTGGCCAAAGCGACGAAATCGAGCACGCCCTTTTTCGGAATATTGCTGCTGATCAAGCCGAACCGGAGCTTTTCGCCATTGGGTCGCGGGATCGCCGACATGCTCTCCCAGTCGATCGTATTGGGAACGACGAAAATGCGCCCGGGCTTGTCATAGGCTTTAGCCGTTGCATGCGAATTGCCGATAAGCCAATCGGCACGAGCGCAGACGTCGCTGACGATCTCTTCTGGTTGCTTCCCGATGATGTCACAGAGTGCTTGATCGTGTGCGATCAATTCTCTGATATGAACGACGACCGGAATCGAGAGCTCGCGGGCGGCGATGGCGCATTCACGCAACATGATCGTGTTGACGTGAACGACGGCGATGTCTTCGTCCTGGATGATCTGCCGGAACTTGGCAACGACTTCGGGGTCGATGTCCTGATTCGCACGCCACCAATCATAACGGAATGCAAAGACGCGTTTGCACCGTTCGCGAATGACATTCGTATAAGAGAGGACGTTTTTCGGCAAAGCGACAATGACATTCGCAGGCAAAGCGCCGGCTGCATCCAACATGTCGAGAAAGCTGCGCTCGCTGCCGAAATAATGCTCGCCAACGAAATGGGCGACGACGAGTATGTTCGGCCATTCTTTTTGAGCGTGAACCCGTCCGGAAAATTCTTGGATTTGATCTTTCGCCTCCGGCGCGTGCACGCGGCTCCGCATGACCGCCGTAGACAGAAAGCGCGAGCGCTCTTGCGGATCCTCTTGCTTGCCCAACAAGGCCAAAAGATCATGACCATCGGCCGCAGGCAGACCTTCGATGAACAGCCGCTCGCATTTCGAGAGTTCAGGCGTACGGTTCTGATCGGAAATTAAAGGAAGGACGTCGGGCAAGTGAATCGCTGGATGGGGATCATATCCTTTTCGTGAACCTTCCGTCACGAAATGCCAAAAAGCGCGGCCCTGTCCGTCTTTCGCGGTATGCCTTTCCGCATAAAAAGGCGGAGAAAACATGTGATGAGGGCTAAGGCCGTTCCGTGCCCCTTTCCAGAGAAAATGAATCAGCGGGTCGAGATCCGGCGGACAGTCCACGGCGAGAGCTCGATAGTGGCTGACATCAAAAAAAGGATGCGGATCGACTCGATTCGGAACCCCGAAAAGCACGTAATGGCTATAGGCGTCGAGTCCGGACGTTTTTGTACCCACTTGCCTCCGGTAGAAGCTGCTTTTGAAAAGAGGAGAAAAATCTACATCCGCATCCGGTGCGGACAGATAATGGCGATAGGCGCTGATGCAGCTCGGAAATTTTTCTCCAGCCTGAGCATTATACCAATCGAGATCGAACAGCGGTGTCGGACTTATACGTTTATCAGCCGCGTCCTCAGCTTCCGAGTCGATGAATTGTTTCAGCCAAGTTTTGGTATCGGTCTGAACTCTGCGCCGTTGTGACGCATAGTGGTAATTCAAAAACAATGGATGCGGATCGCGCATCTCCGACGATCCGCATTCGATGTAGTGACTGAGCGGTTCGATGCCTGCGGCTTTTACGTCCGCATATCGGGTGAGGTAATACCGTATGGAGAATAATGGATTTGGGTTTTTGAATTCAGTCCAACCGCGCGTCACATAGTGAAGAAGCGGATTTATATTGAATGTGAATCGATCGTCGAACTGGCTTTTATAATAGGCTTCATCAAATAAGCCGCTTGATTGTATCAGTGAAACACGAAGCAAAATCTCCGGTTCAAAACCGGATAAAACGCTGATGTTCGTATCTCGCCAAAATTCCGACTCCGAGCGGTCGAATTCTTCAAGCCTTAATCTCAGATAGTCCTGCTTGAGCCGAATGTTTTCATTCAGTTTATGCTCCATTCGCGCGATCGATAATGCGAGGAACTGCAGGCTGTTCGTGTTCACGGCAATGGCCCCAAAAACTCACGTTCCGGAATCGGTCATGTCAGTGACACGCCTATAATTCCAGAGGACAAAGCTACGGCCTTCATATGCGCTGCTTTGCTAGCAAGTAGCGCACGGCATCAAATTGTTAAGCCGGCCATGCGTTATGTGTTGCTGATTTTGCGTCGTCATCATCCGCTGGCGGTATCTGATGCAGACAATAGCAGAGTCTGATTGCACACTTATAACTTAGCGGAGCCTTTATCGCTATCGTTGAGTCTGTCCACAAGCATGGCTTGCATTCATTTGCATCAGCATCGATGCTCGCATGCGTCATTCTTAGAATTGTAATGACGTGTATGTAGGGACTCATATTTCATGCCACTTAAATGCGAAGCCTCGATCAACAAACAAGCTTCGATATCTTGAAAGCGGACCTGCGATGCGATATTAAAAGGATGCTGCTCAATGGATCTCGTTTCTCATCGCGTCACACGACTCTAAGGAGCGCGCAAGCATGGAATCAAAAATCGGCGTTCCATCTGCGCTGGGCTGCCTCATCTATATCGGCCGTCATCACGGCCTCCATTTGACGGCGGAGCAACTGACCCGCGCCAACCTTCTGACAGGCGACGAACTATCGTCGGCTGAGGCATTAAGGAGTGCGCAAAGCGTCGGCTTGGTCGCAAAGGCTCTCACGCTCAAGTGGGAGTCGCTTGCCAAAATCAAGAAGGCGCTTCCGGCTCTGGTGCGGCTCACCAATGGCAGCTATTTGGTTCTGCAGCGTGTGGATTTCGACTCGCCTGTCCCGCAGGTGGTACTGATCGACCCCAAGACCGATGCAGACACGACGCTGGCTCTCGACCGGCTACGGTTCGAGAAGGTCTGGTCCGGCGACATCATTCTGATCAAGCGCAATTACGAAATCGCGGATGAGACGAAGCCGTTCAGCTTCAGTTTCATTGCTGGGCTGGTCTTCCGGGAACGGCACCTCGTTATCGATATAGCCATCGCAGCGCTGGCGCTTAGCCTTTTGGCGCTCAGTCCGATCATGTTCTGGCGGCTGATGTCGGATCGTGTCGTCCCCTTTCACGCAATGAACACATTTACGATTCTGTGCCTCGTGATGGCGGTGCTGATCGCATTTGAGACGGCTTTCTTCGCCTTGCGCCGCTATTTGCTCCTGCATCTCACGACAAAGGTCGACATCAGGCTCTCGACCTATATGTTCGACAAAGTGTTGAACCTGCCCGTCGATTTTTTCGAAAGCACGCCGGCTGGTCTGATCACATATAAAATGGCGCAGATGTCGCGCATCCGTAGCTTCCTCACGGGGCAGCTTTTCGGCACTGTCCTCGACTCAGGCGTCCTTTTCTTCTTCCTGCCGGTCATGTTCTATTTCAGCCCGGTGCTGACTGCCATCATCTTAGGCGTATGCGCTATCATAGCGGCATGGCTGATGATCATGTTGCCAGCCTACCGTCGTCGCTCTTCAGCCGTTGAGAGCGCCGAGGCCGCGCGCGGCGCATTTCTTTCACAAAACATTTATGGAATCCGAACCGTCAAATCGCTAGCGCTCGATGCGCGCCAGCGGCATCAATGGGATGTGCTGACCGCGCGCGTCTCGAAGGCGCGTTTGGCGGAAAACAATCTTGGCAATCTGATCGAATGCGGCGTGCGGCCGATGGAGCGGCTGATGGTCAGCGGCACATTCGCGCTCGGTGTCTATTTCGCGATCACGTCGAACGATCCCGTCTATATCGGGACCTTGTTCGCTTTCCTGATGTTGAGCCAGAGAATTTCCGCGCCGCTGATGCAGATGGCGCATCTGGTGCAGCAATATGATGAGGCGCAGACCGCCGTCGGCGTCGTGGCGGGGCTCGTCAACCAGCCCGAGGAAGAAGGGCGCTCAGGTCATGGTGTCCTCGCACCGCTCAAAGGGCACGTCGAATTCTCGAATGTGAGGTTCAAATATAAAGGCAGCCTCAATCCCGCGTTGCGGGCCGTGACCTTTGAAGCGCCCGAAGGCACGACGCTCGGCGTCATGGGCCGCAGCGGCTCCGGAAAGACGACGGTCACGCGGCTGCTGCAACGGCTCCATTCCGATTATCAAGGCTTGATCAAGATCGATGGTATCGACGTACGCGAATATGATGTCGATCACTTGCGCGCGAGCCTTGGCGTCGTCTTGCAGGAAAATTTTCTGTTCAGCGGTACCATTCGAGACAATATCACGGCGGCAAAGAGCAACGCCACTTTCGAAGAGATGGTCTATGCCGCGCGGCTCGCGGGGGCAGAGGAATTCATCGACAAGCTTCCGCGCGGCTATGAGACCTTCATTTATGAAGGTTCGCCCAATCTTTCCGGCGGGCAGCGGCAACGCCTTGCGATCGCGCGGGCCCTGATCACCAATCCGAAGATTCTCATTCTCGACGAGGCGACAAGCGCGCTCGACGCGGAGAGCGAGGCGATCGTGAACGCCAATATCAAGCGCATTGCGAGCGGCCGCACCATGATCATCATCTCGCATCGTTTGTCGTCTCTGGTCTCCGCGGATGCGATCCTCGTGCTCGACAAAGGCGAGGTCCACGACATCGGGCGTCATCACGAACTGCTCGACCGGTGCGATATTTACAGTGGTCTTTGGCGTCAGCAGAACGCCCATGTCGGCGAAGCGCTGGTAGACAAGCCGTTGCGAGGTCCAAGTGCCGCCTAACCAATCCGCCGATCTCACGCTCCGGCAGTTTCAATCCGAGTCGGATGCCATTCGCGAAATCCCCGTGCCGCTGCAGCCGCGGTTGGCGGTCTGGCTTCTGGCCGGACTGATCGTGAGCTGTCTGGTTATCTCGATCTTCGTACCTGTCGACCGTGTTGTGAGCAGCACGTCCGGCACGATCGTTCCGGCCGAATCCGTCAATGTGTTTCAAGCGCTCGACCCTTCGATCATCAAAAGCATCGATGTGCGGGAGGGACAAAGAGTTTCTACCGGCCAATTATTGGCCACGCTCGATCAAACCTTCGCCGCCGCGGATGTTCAGCAGGTGAAATTGCAGATAGCGAGCCTCGATGCGCAAATCGAGCGTGCCGAGGCCGAGCTCAGCAATCGCGTGCCCGACTTCAAGCATGGAGACGATCCGGATCATGCGCGCTACAACGCGCTTCAGCAGGAACTCTTTTTGCAGCGCGCCGCGCAATATAAGGCGCAGACCCAGAGCTATGAGCAAAAGATCAACCAGACGGAAGCGACGATCACCAAGCTAAAGAGCGACGAGGGCCGTTACGCCGAGCGCGAGAACATTTCGAAGCAAATCGAACAAATGCGCTCGACTCTGCTCGAGCGGCAGGCAGGCTCTCTCTTGAATCTTCTCGGCGCGACGGACCAGCGTCTCGAAATGCTGCGCACCCTTGAGAACGAACATAATGCCTTGATCGAGTCTCAGCATCAGCTCGCTTCGCTTCACAGCGATGCCGAGGTTTTCAAGCAGCAATGGGCCGCGACGACGAGCCAGGAACTCGTCACGGCACGCAATTCCCGCGATACCGCTCTATCGACGTTCGAAAAGGCATCGAAGCATCAAGATCTCGTCCGTCTGACATCTTCGGAAGACGCGGTCGTCCTGACGGTCGCCAAACTATCCGTCGGCTCCGTGCTCAAGGAGGGCGATTCGCTCATGACTCTGATGCCGCTCCGGACGCCGGTCGAAGCCGAAGCGCATATAACGACGCGCGATGTCGGCTTCCTGCGGACAGGCGATCCGGCTACGCTGAAAATCGATGCCTTCAATTCCGCCGAACATGGTACGGCCGAGGGGCAGGTGAGGTGGGTCAGCGAGGGGGCTTTCACAACCGACGACAATGGGTCGCCTGCCGAGCCCTATTATAAAGCCCGCATAGCGATCGACGCATTTCATTTCGTCGGCGTGCCAGCCAACTTCCGTCTTATTCCCGGCATGACCATGAACGCCGATATCAAAGTCGGACAGCGTTCTCTCGCGCGCTACGTGATTGGCGCGGCCTTGCGCGGGCTGGGCGAAGCGATGCGTGAGCCGTGATGATGATGTTTCAGCGGTTGAAGCACGAATGGCCACCGCTTTCACTGGAGACTCAGCCTGACCGGCTCTGCGCGATCGCCGAGAAGGCGGCGTCGCGAAAAGGATATGCGCGGGCCTTGTCGTTCTGGCGAAAGGCCGCGGAGCTTGGGAGCGCGGATGCTCATTATCATATCGGACTTCTCTACGCACGCGGACAAGGCGTCATCCGCAGCGTTCCGGATGCGGTCGTCTGGTATCGCAAGGCCGCGGATGCGGGCCATGCGGAGGCTCAATTTCAATTGGCTCTCATTTTTCTTCAGGGAGACCGGCCGTCGCCTCTGGCGAGCGCGGCGGTGCGCTGGCAGCAGGCAGCCGCCGAAGCCGATGAAAAATGGGCGGCGGACATGAACGCATTGCTCTTTCCTGAAGGCACAGCCGTCGAACCGGATCACGCGACCGCGCGGCATTTTGCCGAAGGCGCGGCACAGGCCGGCCATTGCGCAGCCATGGCGACGTTCGGCAGAATGCTGATGCATGGTCTCGGCGGCCCGCGTGACTATGAGGCGTCGCGTCATTGGCTGGAGCAGGCGGCCGCGGCCAATATCACGGAAGCCCAATCGGGCCTCGGCCATATTTACGCCAACGGTCTCGGCGTCGCGCGCGATGCCGCGACGGCTGTCGATTGGTTTCATAAGGCCGCGGAGGCCGATGACATTCCGGCGCGAATTGCGCTCGGCACATTTTACCTCTCGGGAATCGGCGTGCCTGCCGACGCGGAACGGGCTGCCGGTTTTTTTATCAAGGCGGCGGAGCAGAAGAGCGCACGCGCGCAACATTCGGCGGGACTGCTTCTCTTGCGTGGCGAGGGCGTGCAACAGGATGTGCCGCGCGCCGAGACGTTTTTGCGAGCGGCGGCCAAACAAAATTACCTGCCGGCCATTATCAGCTTGGCAGAATTTTACAGCCATGGCGAAGGCATAGCGCCGAATCTGGAGGAGGCGGCGCTATGGTACCGCAAGGGTGCCGAAATGGGTGACGTGCAATGTCAATTTATCGTCGGCAGGCTTTATGCGCGCGGCGAAGGCTTGCCGAAGAGCCTTCAGGAAGCCGCCAAATTCTTTCACCGAGCTGCCGAACAGGGACACGATACAGGTGCGTTCAACTATGCCGTGTTCCTGTTCAAGGGCATGGGGGTTGCGCAAGATAGCGCGGCCGCTGCGATCTGGTACACGAAAGCCGCCGAGGCGGATATCAGAGTCGCGCAAGTGCAGCTTGGCCGGCTCTATCTGGCTGGAGAAGGTGTCAAACGGGACACGAAAACGGCTGCCTATTGGTTTGCGCGCGCGGCCAAGGCTGGCGATCCCGATGCCGAGACGGCACTCGCTTTGCTGTATCTGAATGGCGAAGGTGTTGAAGCAAATCCCGAGCGGGCCGAAGCCCTTTTGCGCCAAGCGGCTGGTCGAGGCCATCCTCCCGCCTATATGCAATTGGGATTTTTGTTTTCCAATCGCGGCTCGGAGCCAGACGACCAGGCCCAAACGGTTCATTGGTTCGAGGCTGCGGCCGCCGCGGGTCAAGCCGATGCGGAAGTCATCTTGGGTTCGCTCTATGCCGAAGGACGCAAGCTGCCACAAGATCATGCGGCGAGCGCCGCATGGTTCAAACGCGCCGCGGAAAAGGGCCATGCTTCGGCGCAATTCCAACTGGCTGTTCTTTATTGCACCGGAAATGGTGTGGCCGTCGATCTGGCGGAGGCTCTGATTTGGTACGAAAAGGCGGCAATGTCCGGTCATCGGCTCGCGCAATATAATTTGGCGGTGATGCTCTCCAAAGGACAGGGGGCTCCGGTGGATCAGAAGGCCGCTCTCGCATGGTTCGAGAGGGCCGCGGAGCAGGGCATGCTCGAAGCTCAGCTTGCCGCCGCCGGCATGCAAGCGCGCGGTTTTGAAGGTTCCGCGCCGGATCTCGAAGCGGCCCGTTCCTGGTATTCACGCGCCGCGGAACAAGGGAACGAGGCGGCAATTGAGAATTTGAAAAGAATTGAATCGATGAGGGAAAATATTGTCTCCTCATCTGCATGAATATGAGCGCGCTATTCTGTGTAAGTATATGACAACAAAAAGACAGTTTATACAGCTATTTTAATACGGTATTATAGTATATATGATCGTATCCGGTATTTCATGGAGCCATTTTATAAAGTAAAGCAGCGCTTATATCGGAACAAATAGAGGGTAATTGAATACCAAGCGGTACTATATGCTTTCTGTATGCTCTGATTTATTTTAAAACTAAGATGATTAAGTTGTGTGCAGTGCACAAATATTTCGCATATGGTATTATGCGA
>JAATEW010000377.1 GCA_015655535.1 Hyphomicrobiales bacterium
ATCATGTCTTCATCGGTGGCGGATTTTCGGCTGAGGGTTCGATCGGCCGCGAGATATTCCACGATGTGAAAGCGCAGGAGGTGCCGCAGACTGTCGAGCGTCTGCTCAAAGCCTATCTCAAACATCGCGAGAGCCCGGCGGAAAGCTTTCATGCTTTCGCCAATGCCTGCGATGTCGCCGTGCTCCAACGTTTCGCGATGAAAATCACCCTATGACAATGCCGCCGGCCATCCCTCCCATGATCCCGGAGAACGCGCCTTTTTCGGAAGAGCAGCGCGCCTGGCTCAATGGATTTTTCGCAGGCCTCTTGGCGCCGGAGACTCTGGCCGCGCAAGACGGTCAGGCGCCCGCAATCGGGGCCGACGATGGCGAAGCGCCTTGGCACGACCCGGCCATGCCGCTCGACGAGCGCATGAAGCTTGCCGAAGGCAAGCCCTTGCGCCGCCGCCTGATGGCCGCCATGGCGCAGCAGGATTGCGGCCAATGCGGCTATGATTGCGAGACCTATGCCGATGCGATCGTGGCGCATAAGGAAGAGCGGCTGAATCTCTGCGTGCCCGGCGAGAAGCCGACCTTCCGCATGGTGAAAGCACTCGCGGAAGAAATGAACGAGGAACAGCCCGTCGCCGAAGCACCGGCTGTGCCGATCCCGCAGGGGGAATCGGCCGCGCCCCCGCAAAGCGCACCCTCGGCGTCCGGCGCCTCCAGCCGTGCGCATCCGGCGACGATCAGCTTTGCGGCGCGGCGGCGGCTCAATAAGGAAGATTCCGAGAAGGCGACCTATCATATCGAATTCGACCTGACCGATAGTGGCCTTACCTATTCGGTTGGCGATAGTCTTGGTGTCTTTCCGCAAAACGATCCGCATCTCATCGACGCCGTGATCATGACGATCGGCGCGGAGCCCAAGAGTCTGATCGGCGGGCGTATGTTGCGTGACATTCTCATCAATGATCTCTCGCTCGGATCGCCGCCCGACCGTTTCTTCGAATTCATTTCCTTCATGACGGGCGGCGAGCGGCGCCAGAAGGCGAAGCTTCTCTCTATTGGTGAAGATCCCGACGGCGATGCGGCGACGCTCGACGTGCTCGCCGCGCTCGAGAAATTCCCCAAGCTGCGGCCGGACCCTGAAGCCTTCGTCGAAGCGCTCGATCCATTGCAGCCGCGGCTTTATTCCATTTCCTCCTCGCCGAAGGTCGATCCGAAACATCTGTCTTTGACCGTAGATCATGTGCGCTACGTGATCGGTGACCGCATCCGGCGCGGTGTTGCCTCGTCTTGGTTGAGCGAAGCACTGGCGCCGGGCACAAAGCTCAAAGCCTATATTCAAAAGGCGCATCATTTCGCTCTGCCTGAAAGCAATGAGGTTCCGATCATCATGGTCGGGCCTGGAACCGGCGTCGCACCCTTCCGCGCCTTCCTGCAAGAGCGCCGCGCGATGCAGGCCACTGGCGGCGCCTGGCTCTTCTTTGGGCATCAGCGCCGCGCCGCGGATTTTTTCTATGAAGACGAGTTTTCCGCCATGCTCAAGGATGGCTCCTTGAACAAATTGTCGCTCGCCTGGTCGCGCGACGGCGACACCAAGGTCTATGTGCAAGACAAGATGCGCATGGAGAGCGAAGACCTTTACGATTGGATCGCGCGCGGCGCGCATTTCTATGTCTGCGGCGATGCCAAGCGCATGGCGGGCGATGTCGAGCGCGCGCTTGCCGACATCATCGCCAAACATGGCGATCATACCGAAACATCCGCGAAAGCATTCATCGGCGGCATGAAGAAATCCGGCCGCTATCAGACGGATGTCTATTGATGGCAGCCGAGGCCTCCGTCCGCACCACTTGTCCTTATTGCGGCGTCGGCTGCGGCGTGATCGCAACGCCGGATGGCGAGGGCGGCGCGGCGATCGAAGGCGACCTGGAGCATCCTTCGAATTTCGGCAGGCTTTGCTCGAAAGGCGCGGCGCTCGGCGAAACGCTCGGGCTTGAGACGCGCCTGCTTCATCCGATGATCCATGGCCGCGCGGCAAGCTGGGATGTCGCGCTCGATTATATCGCGACGCATCTTGCGCATATTATCGAGCGCTATGGTCCGGATGCCGTCGCCTTCTATCTCTCCGGGCAATTGCTGACGGAGGATTATTACGTCGCCAACAAGCTGATGAAGGGCTTCATCGGCTCGGCCAATGTCGATACGAATTCGCGGCTGTGCATGGCTTCGTCCGTCGCTGGCCACAGGCGTGTCTTCGGCTCGGATACGGTGCCCGGCTGTTACGAGGATCTCGACGAAGCCGATCTTTTCGTGCTTGTTGGTTCCAACGCGGCCTGGTGCCATCCCGTGCTGTATCAGCGCATGGTGGCGGCGCAGGAAAAGCGTGGTGCCAAACTCGTCAACATAGATCCGCGTGCGACGGCGACATCCGAGACGGCTTCTTTGCAATTGTCCCTGGCGCCTGGCCAGGATGGGACGTTGTTTTCCGGCCTTCTCGTCTATCTTGCCGAGAACGGCCATCTCGACCATGCGTTCATCGATGCGCATACGGAAGGCTTTGAGGCGGCGCTCGCGCGCGCCAAGGAAATCGCGCCGAATCTCAGCGCGATTTCCTTGCGCACGCGGCTGCCGCCGGACAACATCCGCCGTTTCTATGAGCTTTGGGCGGGCACGAAACGCGTCGTCACGCTCTATAGCCAGGGCGTCAATCAATCCGCGCAGGGCACGGATAAGGTTACGGCCATTCTCAATTGCCACCTCGCGACAGGGCGGATCGGCCGCGCGGGCATGGGGCCTTTTTCCTTGACGGGCCAGCCCAATGCGATGGGCGGGCGCGAAGTCGGCGGCCTCGCCAATCAGCTTGCCGCGCATATGGGCTTTTCGCCGGAAGAGATCGACCGCGTGCGCCGCTTCTGGAATGCGCCCAATATGGCGCAGCATGAAGGATTGAAGGCGGTTGGTCTGTTCGAGGCGATCGACCAAGGCAAGATCAAAGCGCTTTGGATCATGGGCACCAATCCAGCCGTGAGCCTGCCGCGCGCCGATCGCGTCGCGCAAGCGCTGCGCAAACTCGACCTTTGCATAATCTCCGAGAATGTGATCTCGAACGATACGGTCAATGCGGCTCATGCCGTGCTTTTGCCGGCGAGCGCCTGGGGCGAGAAGGACGGCACTGTCACCAATTCCGAGCGGCGCATTTCGCGCCAGCGCGCCTTTCTGCCGCCGGCCGGCGAAGCTAGGCAGGATTGGTGGGCGCTCGGCGAAGTTGCCAAGCGGCTTGGATTCTCCGGCTTCGATTATCCCAATGCCGCGGCGATTTTCGCCGAACATGCGGCTCTGTCCGCCTTCGAGAATGACGGCACCCGCGACTTCGACCTGAGCGGCCTCGCGCCTGCGTCAACGCAGGATTATGACTCGATGTCTCCCGTGCAATGGCCTTGCCGGAAGGAGCATTCTCCGGCGCGACGGCTCTTCGCGGACGGCGGCTTTTTTACCTCTTCCGGCAAGGCGCGATTCCAGGAAATCGCATCGCCGCAATTGGCCGATGTGCCCTCGCCGACATGGCCTTTGCTCCTGAATACGGGGCGCGTGCGCGACCAATGGCATACGATGACGCGCACCGGGCTTTCGCCGCGTCTGGGGTCGCATATAGCGGAGCCCTTTCTCGCCGTGCATCCGCTCGATGCCGTGGCGGCCGGCCTTTGCGATGGCGGCCTTGCCGAAGTCAGCAATGATCATGGATCCGCGCTTTTGCGCGTAGCCGTCACGGCTGCGCAGGAGCGGGGCGGCGTCTTTGCGCCCATTCATTGGAATGCGGAAACGGCGGGCGCGGCGCGGATCGGCAGTCTCGTTCATTCGCTGGTCGATCCCTGGTCTGGTCAGCCCGATGCGAAAGCCACGCCGGTCAGGGTGCGTGCGGGGGTGATGACACGCGCGGGCTTTATCGTCGCGCGGCAGAGATTTGCTCTCCCCGGCGATACGTTTTGGGCCTGGCAGGCCATCGATGGGGGCTTTGCCGCCGTGGTCGAGACGAATGCGCCAGACGCCATCTTTCAGGATCTGTTGCGGAGCCGTGGCGAGGCGGAGGAATTGAGCCTTTCCGATGTAAGCAGCGGGGTTTTCCGTATCGCGCGGGTCAAGGCGAACCGTCTCGACACGGCGCTCTTTTTGGCCAGGCGGCGCGAGGCGCCGCGCTGGACGCTTGTACAGAAAGCTTTCGCAGCCAGCGAACTCGATGCTGTGACGCGGAAGCTTTTGCTCTCCGGGCGAAGCCCGGACGGCGTCACCGACGAAGGCCCCATTGTCTGCGCTTGTTTCGGCGTGCCGCGCGACCGGATCACGCATGCGATCGAAGAGGGTGCTTCAAACCTTGCCGCGGTGCAGGGGAAACTGAAGGCCGGGACCAATTGCGGGTCTTGCCTGCCGGAATTGAAACGCCTGCTGGTGATCCATCAGAAAACCCAGGCGCTCGCGCTGACTTAGAGATTCATTCAAACGGTCGGGCGTGCTCCGTCATTGCGAGCGAAGCGAAGCAATCCAGAGCAACCGTTCAGGGGGCATGGTTTGTTTCGTCAATCCGCGCCTCGCAATGACGGCTCGGCGATTGAGTCCTGACCCTATGCCGAAATCGGAAAGGCCGTCTCGGCCTTGATGTTTTCCAAGGCGAAATGCGACGTGACATTCTTCAGAGGGTTGAGCGCGATCAGCTTCTTGTAGAATTCATCGAAGGCCGCCGCGTCGGAAACCACCACGCGCAAGACATAATCGACATCGCCCGCGACGCGATAGAAATCCATCACCTCTTCCATGGCGGTGACGCGCTCGGCGAATTGCTCAAGCGACTCGGTTGTGTGGTCGCCGATCTTGATCGAGACGAAGACCGTCATGCCGAGGCCAAGTTTGATCGGATCGAGCACCGCGATGCGGCGCCTGATGATGCCGTTCGATTCGAGTTTCTGCAGCCGCTTCCAGCAAGGCGTTTGCGACAGGCCGACTTGCGCCGCGATCTCCCCGATCGAAAGGGACGCGTCTTTCTGGACGATTTGCAGGATGCGTCTATCGACCTGATCCAATCTCAATTCGCTCATGTTCGAACCACCTGTGAGAATTGCGTTCTTGTTCCGGCGGCGGAGCATTTTCTGGTGCCGGCTGACCGCGGCTCCGCCTGAAAAATGCTCCCTGTCCCTGGATTTATAGATTTATCTATTAGATATTGACAATATCTATGGACTAAGCATGCTTACGCTTGAAATGGCGAAAGCTCAAGCGGTTGCTGCAACATTCTTCGAAAGGATGAGGGTCCGGGATGGCGGTTAAGGTCGAAAAGCTCGCGTCAGCGCTTGGCGCCGAGGTCACAGGGGTGCGTCTCGACGGCGCCCTCGATCCGGAGGCATCGGCCGCAATTATCGCGGCCTGGCGGCAGCATCTGGTGCTGGTTTTTCGCGGCCAGGGGATCGATGATTCCGGGCTGCTGGCTTTCGCAAAATCCTTGGGCGATCTCGATCTTGCACCGGCGCTCGATAGCAAGAAGGCGCATGCGGCTGCCTTTCCGGAAATTACCGTCGTCTCCAATGTCATCGAAAATGGCGAGCCGATCGGCGGCCTCGGCAGCGGCGATCTCGCCTGGCATTCGGATATGACCTTTCAGGAGGAGCCGCCCGTCGGTTGCGTGCTGAATGCGCGCGAGACGCCGGCCGGTGGCGGCTTTACCTGGTTTACCAGCCTGCGCGCCGCGACGGCGGCTCTGCCCGATGCGCTGCAGGCGCGGATTGCCGGCCGCAAGATCCTGCATGATCATTCCTATACGAGTGCCGGCACGTTGCGGCATGGTGTCGTGCCGTCAGATGATCCCGAAACGCGGCCCGGCGCGCGCCATGCGTTGATCTGGCACCATCCGAGCTGGCAGGAAGATTTTCTTTTGCTCGGACGGCGTTTCAACGCGCATGTCGTCGGGCTGCCGGTCGAAGAGAGCGAGAACCTGCTCGATGCGCTTTGGGCGCATGCGACCGATCCCGCCTTTGCCATGCGGCATGAATGGCGGCCGGGCGATGTCGTCTTATGGGACAATCTTTTGACGATGCACCGGCGCGATGCTTTCGATTCGGGCGCAAGGCGCGTGCTGCATCGCGCCCAGATTCGGCGTCTCAGCCCGCAATGGCGCGCCGCCGCGTGACGAAGTCTGAGCCCGGATGCGCGGGCAGACCAGCGCATGACTGATGGTTTCCAGCCCTAATTGGGCCGAGGCCAGGGCGTTTCCGCGACCGGCGTCAAAGGTCCCTTGCCGGCGGTCCATGACGCGACATTGTCAATGACAAGCTGAGCCATCGCCTGCCGGCTATAATGCGTGCCGGAGCCGACATGCGGCAGCAGCACCGTATTGTTGCATTCGATCAAAGCCTGCGGAACCTTGGGCTCGAACTCAAAAACATCGAGACCGGCGGCGAGGATTTTGCCTCTCTGCAAGGCTTCGATCAAAGCCGCTTCGTCAACCAGCGAGCCACGCGCGATATTGATCAAAACGCCATCCGGCCCGAGCGCCTCCAGCACGTCCTTGTTGACGATATGCTTCGTCTCCGCGCCGCCGGGCGCGACGACCATCAAGACATCGCAGGCCGCCGCCAAGGCGATGGGGGTCGCATAATAGGGATAGGCAACGCCCGCCTGCCGCGTGCGGCCATGATAGGCGATCTTGAGGCCGAAGGCTTCGGCGCGCTTGGCGATCGCCTTGCCGATACGGCCAAGACCCAGAATGCCCATCGTGCGGTCGCGCAAGGTCGCGGTCAGCGGATAGGTGCCTGCGAGCCACCGGCCTGCGCGCAAAAACGCATCGCTTTGCGGAATCTGGCGCGTCGCATCGAGCAGAAGCGCCATGGCGATGTCGGCCACATCCTCGTCGAGAACGCCCGGCGTATTGGTGAGGATGATCCCATGCGCGGCGGCATAGGCGGCATCGACGAGATCATAGCCGACACCCATGTGGAAAATGGCTTCGAGATTTGGAAATTGCGCGATGAAATCGGCCGTCACCTTGAACCGCCCGATGCCGCCGCTGATCAGGGCGCGCACGCGATCCTTGACCTCGCGGATTTTCGCCGCCGGATCGGGCGCCTCCCAGAGCTTATAAAGCGTATGATTCTTGGAGAGCCCATCCACCAGAAAATCGGTGAGGAAGGCCGGCATCAGAAGGTCGAACTCGGACAATGTATAAAATCCTCGCAATAGATGATGGTCCATAATGCCGGATCGGCATTCCGAATAGCCGCACATTTTTGTGAGCAAGTCTGCGGCTGGCTTCAAGTCTCCCGGTCGATCGCGCTTTCGTGCCAGCGCTTAAGCAGAAGAGTCGAGAGCGCCGACAGGACAGCGAAAATGGTAAGGCCCGTCAGCGAGATCAAAGCCAAAGCCGCGAACATGCGCGGGATGTTCACGCGATAGCCGGCCTCCACGATGCGAAAGGCGAGGCCGGCGCTTTGCCCCGCCGCGCCCGCCGCGAGTTCCGCCGCTATGGCGCCGATCAAAGCCAGGCCGCCGCCGATGCGCAAGCCTGCCATGAAATAAGGAAGCGCCGCCGGAATGCGCAAAAAGATAAGCTCCTGCCAGGGCGAGGCATGGTGCAGCCGGAAGAGATCGACGAGATTATGATTGGTCGAGGCGAGGCCGACGCCCGTATTGGCGAGGATCGGGAAGAAGGCGACGCGAAAGGCACAGACCAGCACCGCCGTTCCGGCGTCGAGCCAGACGAGCAGCAAAGGCGCGATGGCGATGATCGGCGTCACTTGCAAGATGACGGCGAAAGGCAGAAAGCTCCGCTCGACCCAGGTCCAGCGGGCGAAGAGCACGGCAAGCAAAGCGCCGCCGAAGACCGCGATCGCCAAGGCGCCGAAGGTGATCTTCAAAGTGACGAGCAGCGAGGCGAAGAGCGTCGCGCGGTCCACGTAAAGCGTCACAGCAATCAGGCTCGGCGCCGGCAGTTGGTAGGGCGGAATATCGGCGAGCCGCACGATCGCCTCCCAGGCGCCGAGCGCCACGAGGCTGACGATCACCGGCGGACCGTAACGGGTGAGCGATTTGGAGATCATCGTGCCTCCTCACCATAGGCGCCTTGTGTCATGGCCGCCTGCAGGCTCTTGGAGGCTTCGACGCAAAGCGCGCCATAGGCGGGGCTCATGCGAAAGGCCTCGTTACGCGGCAGGTCGGTGGGAATCGTAATCTCCTTCACGATCCGCCCCGGCCTCGGCGCCATGACAGCGATGCGCGTCGACAGATAGACGCTCTCATAGACGGAATGGGTGACGAAGACGACGGTTGTTCCAAGCTCCTGCTTCAATCTGATGAGATCGTCGTTCAAGCGGAAGCGCGTGATCTCGTCGAGCGCCGCGAAGGGCTCGTCAAGCAGCAGAAGCGCCGGCTTCAAAACCAGGGCGCGCGCGATCGAGACGCGCATGCGCATGCCGCCCGAGAGTTCGCGCGGATAGGCTTTGGTGAAGGCCGAGAGGCCAACGAGCGAAAGACTCGCCTCCACACGCGATTTGGCCTTGGCCCGGCTTTCTTTTTTGAGGCGCAACGGCAGATAGACATTGTCGAAGACGGAGGCCCAGGGCATCAGCGTCGGCTCTTGAAACACGAAGCCGACCTCGGAGATGAGTTCCGGACACGGCCGCTCGATGTAACCCGCCGTTGGCTTTTCCAATCCGGCGATGAGACGCAGGATCGTGGATTTGCCGCAGCCGGACGGCCCGAGCAACGTCAGGAATTCGCCCGCCTTGACATCGAGGTCGAGCCCGCTCAACGCCAAAGTTCCGTTCTTGAAGCTCTTACCGACGCCGCGCAGGGCGACCAGGATCTGTGTCATGAGCGCCGCGATGCAAGGATCATGTAAGAGCCCTACGGCTTCGGCCTCTGATCAAGACCGACCCCCTTATTCACGAAAGCCAGCGTATAACCGCGCTTATAATCGAGATCGGGCTTGAAGAGCCCCGCCTTCACCATCTTGTCGAAGAAGCTTTTCATGCGGGCGTCATTCATCGTGCCGATACCGGCACTGAGCGAGTCACCTGAATCGACAATGCCGTCCTCGCGCAGCTTTTTCACCGAATAGGCGAGGAGCCCATCGCTGATGTCTGGATTGTCTTTCTTGATGAGTGCATTGGCGGCTTTGTTGTCGCCATAGATGTAATGATACCAGCCGATGATCGAAGCATCGACGAAGCGCTGCACAAGCTCCGGCTTTTTTTCGATCAGATCGCGGCGGGCTTCGATCGTCGTCGAGTAGGAATCATAGCCGTAATCGGCAAGCAGAAAGACATTCGGCTTGAACTTGCCTTCGCGTTCGATCTCGTAAGGCTCGGATGTGGCATAGCCCTGCTCGATGGAATTCTTATCGGCCAAAAAAGGCGCCGCGTTGAAATTATAAGGCTTGATCTTGTCTTCACTGAATCCATAGGTCGCCTTCAGCCATTGATAAACGGAGACCAGCGCATCCTTGCCGATGAAGGCCGTCGCCCGCGGCAGATCGGTGAATTTGTCGAAGCCCGCGTCCGGATGCGACAGAAGCACGATCGGGTCCTTCTGAAACATCGAGGCGATGGCGACGATCGGAATGCCTTGCTGCGCCGCGTCGAAGGCCTGGATCATATTGGCGCCCATGTCGAAATCGATGCGCCCGGCGGCGAGCAAAAGCCGGTTGTTCACCTGCGGGCCGCCTTGCAGAATGGTCACGTCGAGCCCGTATTTGGCGTAGGTGCCGTCGGCGACCGCCTGATAAAAGCCGCCATGCTCGGCCTCCGCCCGCCAATTGGTGGCGAAACTGACTTTGTCGAGCGCGAAAGCCGTAGCGGAAGAGCATAAGAAGGCCGTGAGCAAGACGGCGCGGGCGAGCAGGCGGTTCATTTCAGTCCTTTTGAGCCGTTAACTGGAACAGGCCATATCTCAAGCCACGGATTTGCGGATAGGATATCGATGTTTCAAAATAGTGTCGAATGACGCGAGAGAGATCGATGCCAGCACTTCCAACCCGCTTCTGGGCCGACATGACCTGGACCGATTTCCAGAAAGCCGACATGGCCGAGGTCATCACGGTGCTGCCCGTCGCCGCGACCGAGCAGCATGGGCCGCATCTGCCGCTTGGCGTCGACACTTTCATCACCGAAGGCTATTTGGCCCGCGTGATCGCGCGGCTGCCCGGCGATCTGCCGGTTTTGTTTTTGCCGGTGCAGGCGGTAGGCGTTTCGATCGAGCATAATGATTTTCCGGGCACGCTCAGCCTTTCAGCTTCGACGCTGATTGCAACGTGGATCGAGATCGGCCAATGCGTCTATCGCGCCGGGTGCCGCAAGCTCGTCATCGCCAATGCGCATGGCGGCAATGTGCCGATCCTCGATATTGTCGCGCATGAATTGCGCGCGAGGCTAGGCATGTTCGTCGTCATGAGCACCTGGCATCGCTTCGGCTATCCCGGCGGGCTTTTTACGGACGCCGAAAAACTCCATGGGATTCATGCGGGCGATATCGAAACCTCGCTGATGTTGAGCTTCCGTCCCGATCTCGTGCGGCGCGAGGCTGCCGAAAACTTCCCATCCGAAAGCGCGGCCTTCGAGGCCGATTTCGCCTGGCTGCGCACGGGCCGCCCCACGGGCTTCGGCTGGATGACGCAAGACCTTTCACGCTCGGGCGCGATGGGCGATGCCACAGCGGCCTCTGCCGATAAGGGCGAGGCCACCGCCGATTATGGCGCGACGGCCTTTGTCGAGCTTTTGCAGGATGTCGCGGGCTTCGATCTGAAGCGGCTGGCGGATGGGCCAGTCTGACGAACGATTTGATTATACGTTTTTTGATACTTTGGACCCGCGCCGTTCGCAGCCCCGTCCGTTTTGTGTTCTTCCTATGTTCTAGCCAGCCTACGGATGCTGATTTATCCTTCCTCGCAAGTTTGCATGACTTCAGAGGCAAGGCGTGGATCGGCTCAGCAGTATCGACAGGCGTTTTGAAGAGCGGCTTCGTTCTCATCCGATCAACCAATCGATAGAGATAAGCGATTATGGGCTCATTCTTGGAGCCCGCAGTTTTTTAGCACGAACGGCAAAAGGCCGAGGCAACGTACTTGCCCTTTCAATCGAAGAAAATAGCGAACGCATTACAGCCCTCTTGTCTGTCGTTTTCCGCCGCACGCCTTCAAAAGGTACCCTCGCTCTTATCCGGAAAGCGTGGGAGGCATGGCAGCAAGGCGCTTGCAAATATCCGCTTGGCGCAAGTGGAACTGCCGCTTTTTCATGACACTAACGATGTCTATCGCTTGTATCTTGCGGAAATGCTTTTCGACGGCGGCATGAAGCCACCAATCCTGATGAAGGAACTTGGCTTTGATCCAAAATCAGTCGAACTTTTCAGATATAGCCCGGATCAGCCGCGCGACTCTCACGGCCGATGGACGAATGGATCAGGGGCCGGCGCGCATGTCGCGGCGCAAGAGAAGAAGCCGGATGAGGAAGATTTCAAGGACCAGGCTTATGAATGGAGGCGCCGCGCGGGCCTGAAGACGCCGGAAGAGGATGTTGCGCATGGACACGCGCGCGGCCTCTGCCCGAACCGCTCATCTCACCGGCAGAGGTACCGAAAGATGTTCTCCTTGGGCTTAATGGCAAAGCCGGTAACGAAGGCAAATTTTTCAGTGATCTTCCCGGTGGGCAAGATGCAGCGGAAAAGCTGTTTAACGCTTTGACGCGGGGGCAACATGTAACCACAGAGATAACGAGCCGAGGTGTTACACGAAGTTATGTGCCTAACGGACCACAACTTCGCGTCGAAATGGATGGAACTGCTCGTATAGATCGACCCATTCTTAAAGAAGGAAGCACAACAGAAGTTATTCATTTTGGCAGAAGGCAAAGATGAGACATGCAAATTGAATATGATTCAACCTTCGAAAAGCTTGTAAAGTCGTTGACACCGCATTGGACCGAAATGCGCGTCAAGAAAGCCTCCTCTTGGAGACCAGAGGCGAAGTTGCCATTTGTCGTTTCTGAGGTGCTTCTAGTTGGTGAGCAAAGCCTGTTTTGCTGTATCGATTGGAAAATGGCGATGCTCACGACAGGAGAAATGGACTATTTTCGGATTTTTTTGGAAATCAGAGATCCAAACGATTTTCGTTTGCAAGACTATCCAATCCTTGCCAAGGCTGGCGGCACGACCGATCTCGATCTTAGGCTCCAATGGCTCTTTGAATGTCCCTCTTTATGTTTGATCGAAGACGACGAAGGCATGGCCGATGGTATGGGACCGGACGCGAATTGGGATTATGTGCATTACTATGGCGGTCTTGAACTGACAGACCCCGCAGGCAAGAAAAAATTGCAGATCATCGGCACACATGAAGTCGATTTCACGCTGGAATTGAAGATCATAGACTGAGCAGCCGGAAACAGACTGGCCGCGGAACAGTGGGTAAGCTGCCGCGCGATGCTGCCGGCTTAAGTCAAAGTCTTCTCCATCCTCACCGCCGTGGCGCCGTCCTCGTAATAATCCTCGATTTCGTCGAAGCGGCGATAGCCGTTCTTCTCGTAAAGGGCGATCGCGCGTTTGTTGTCGACGCGCACTTCGAGGCGCAACACCGCGCAGCCATGCGCGCGCGCGTCTTTCTCGCAGGTTTTGAGCAACGCGCGGCCCAAGCCGCAGCCCACCCACATCGGATCGACCGCGATCGAATAGAGCCGCGCGATCTTCGATCCCCTGCGGAAGGCGAGCAGGCTATAGGCCGCCAGCGCGCCGTCCTGTTTCATCACGCGCAGAACGGCGGTCTCGGCGGTGACGTAATAGCGCAGACTCCGGCGCGACAGGCGGTCGCCGTCGAAGGCTTTGTTCTCCAGAGTTTCGAGAGCATCGACATCGGCCAACGTGGCACGGCGCGCGGGCAGCCGCGATTGTTTCAAAACATGATCACGCATGGTCTTTGCCGGAAAAGTGGGCGATGTCTCAGTCTTACCTTCGACATCGCCAATAACCGGATTTTTGTATCCTCAACCGAAGCGATGCAAGTATGCCCGCGAGCAATCCCGCAAAAACTCTATTTGGCGCGTTCGAACGTGATGATGCTGCGCGTCATGCCCCGGTCCGCCCAATTCGGCATCACCCGCCACGGCGTCAAAACCTGTAGCTGATCGCCGTTCACTTTGAAGAACCGCGTTTGTTCGGTGCCGACCCATTCCGGATTCCAGGCGACGTCGACCTTCGTAATCCACTTATCCCCTTCGAGCGTATAGGTGCCGGAATAGGAAACCAGCGTGCTCAGCAGAGCAGCGCGCTCTTGATCGGTCTTCGCAGGCTGGCGTGCCTCTCCCGTCAAGACAAAGAACAGCCGACCTTCCGGCAGGAAAGCGACGTAACCGGTCGGATGGTCTCCCATCACCGGCCCCTTCTGACCCGTCGCCTGGGTTTCCACATCATAAGAGACGAGCTTCCAAATGCCGAGCACCTTGCTGCTATTCTCGGCGAGGCTTGGTCCCGCTGCGACGCAAAGCGCGAAGATGAACCCCAAAAGCCTGAACATGCTTGTTTCCTTTTCCAAAGGCGGCGAAGCCATGGCCGACTCGGGCAGCCATCCCGCTTCGGCATTCATAGGATCACGATCCACCTTTGGAATAATAGCGGGGACTCCGGCAGGATGGTTTGATCGCCATCAAAGACCGGATGAAGCTTTATTCCGGTCGCCACGGGAAGGTCCAGGTCTCGGTGAGCGCCCGCGTTCCGGTGCGCAGGAAGACCCGCAGATCGGTCGATTGGCCTGGATCGAGCTGAAGGTCGATCGCCGCGCGAAGGCCGTGCGTATGGCTGTTCGGCACCAGAAAGCTCCGCACGATCTTGCCTTGGCTCGTCGTCGGGACGACTTCGATCAGCGACGGGTCCTGCGCATAATAGGCGAGGTCGCCGCCAGCGAAATCGATGAGGAAGCGGCGCGTGCCGGGCGTCACCGGCTCGGGCGAGCCCAAAGCCTGGCCCGTTGTCTGATAGGTGTTAACCGTGCGCCCGTTTGGCGACAGGCGCGCGAGATTGAGGCTCGAGATGATCCGATAGGAAAAGGTGAAGGCTTTGCCGAGCTCGGGCGGGTCTTTCGGCACCCAGGAGACGACGATATTGTCGTTCGTCTCGTCCTGCGTCGGCAATTCGACAAGCTCGATATGGCCGTCGCCCCAATTTTCCTTCGGCTCGACCCAATAGCTCGGCCGCGCTTCATAGGCGAGATCGAGATCCTGGTAATGATCGAAATCGCGATCGCGCTGAAGCAGGCCGAAGCCGCGGATGTCGTGATCCAGAAAGGCCGAGATCTGCGGCTGCGCCGGATTGTGCAGCGGCCGCCAGATCCATTCGCCGGTGCCGGAATGGATGAGGAGCCCATCGGAGTCATGCAGCTCCGGCCGGAAATCTCCGGTGACGCGGCGGTCGTTCTCGCCAATGAAGAACATGGAGGTCAGCGGCGCCAGACCGAATTTCGTGCCGCTCTGGCGCGGGAACAACGTGACCGACACGTCAAGCAGGCTCTCATTGCCGGGCTGAAGATCGAACCTATAAGCGCCCGTCGCGGCCTGGCCGTCGAGAAGCGCATAGACCGTGGCGTGCATGGCGTTGGGCTCGGGCGTCTCGATCCAGAACTCCCGGAAGAACGGAAACTCTTCCGCTTCCGTCCCGGCGCCGACCGCCAAGCCCCGCGCCGAAATGCCGAAGCGCTGGTTGCGCCCGAGAAAGCGGAAATAGCTGGCGCCCAGAAAGGCGATGACCTCGTCGAAGACTTTCGGATCGTTCAGCGGATAATGCAGCCTGAACCCGGCAAAGCCGACATTCACCGGCAAAGGCTTTTCGAGCTTGGTGCGGCCATAGTCGAAAATATTCGCCGCATAGGGGATCGGCGTCGGGATGCCGTCGCGGATCGTGTTGACGATCACCGGGCGCTTGAACAAATGGCCGAGATGAAAAAGCTGCAGGCGGAACAGGCTGCCGTTCGCGCCGAGAAACGCTTTGTCTGGCCGGAAGCGAATGTCCCGCCAGGCATCGAAGTCGAGCTTAGATAAAGCCTCCGGCAGTTCGGGCGGCGTCGGATCGAAGGGGGCGGTCGCCAAGTCCCGCGCGCGGCGCACGACATCTTCGAAATTGAATTTCGGCGGCGTGTCCGGCGATTGCGGAGATTGGGCCATGGCCTTTCCTGCAGCGGAGGCGCCCGCGGCGAGCAGGCATGAGACGAGCGTGCGACGGGTGAGATCAATCATGAAAGCAACATCGATACAGGCATCAACAAGGTTGGGCCTCGTGAGAGACGGAGCAGGCGGCCGGCGAAAGGTGAAAGCGAAAGGCTCAAGCTTGTCGATGGGTTAAAGGGCTTTGTGAGAGACGGCAAGCGCATCGGCGGCGGGATCACCGTCGACATGCTTGTCCAGAGAAGACGTCATGCTTGCCGCCTTGCAAAGGAAGGGCGCGGATCGCGTCGCTCGCGTTAAACTTCGTTCATCAGGCGGCGCCGCGCGGACCACAGCAACGGCAAGATGTGACATCCGTATGGCGACTCTTTTCGGCAACTCTGCTGCAAATATTTGGCGCGCGAAGCGGTTTGACTGAAAAAAACACTTGTAATGCTGGAGAACGTGATTATTTTCCGCCTTGCCCAAATCGCACGTGCCTGTGGTCGTGTGTCGGTGGGCGGGGATCTGGACAAGAGGCCAGTTAACCGCCTGGAAAAACCGGCAGCCGGAGCGACCCGGTAAACCCCGCCAAACGGGGGACACGACTTAAAGCAACGACGGACCGGGCTTTTAAGTCTCTGTCGGCTTCACCGCCGGCATCATGAAGAGGCATGTCTTTATTGCCGGGCGTGCGGAACGGGAAAAT
>JAATEW010000222.1 GCA_015655535.1 Hyphomicrobiales bacterium
CAATCCCTTCATCCGGCATGCCTTCCTGAAGGCGCTGGAAACATCGGGCTCGGTCGGACCCAAAACCGGCTGGACGGTCACCCATGTCGTCGTCGAAGATGACAAGAGCAAGATCGTCGCCGCCGCGCCATCTTATCTCAAAACCCATTCGATGGGCGAATATGTCTTCGATTATGGCTGGGCCGACGCCTATCATCGCGGCGGGCTACAATATTATCCGAAGCTTCAGGTCTGCGTGCCCTTCACGCCGGCAACCGGACGCAGGCTTCTGGTTCTGCCCGACGCGGGCGAGCCCGCGCAGCATGCGCTGATCTTAGGTCTGCGCACCTGGCGCGAAAAGATCGGCGCCTCGTCGATCCATGTGACCTTCCCGACCAAGGCCGAATGGGACGCCATGGGCAAGGAAGGCTTCTTGCAGCGCACCGGTCAGCAGTTTCATTTCATCAACAAGGGCTATGACACCTTCGACGGCTTTCTCGCCGATCTCGCCTCGCGCAAGCGCAAGATGATCAAGCGCGAACGCAAGGACGCGCTCGCAGACAACGGCATCACGATCGAGCTTCTCAACGGCAAGGATATCAAGGAAACCCATTGGGATTCGTTTTTCTTTTTCTATACGGACACCGGCTCGCGCAAATGGGGCAAGCCCTATCTCACGCGCGAGTTTTTCTCGCATATCGGCGAGAGCATGAGCGAGGATATTCTGCTCGTCATGGCCAAGCGCAACGGCCGCTATATCGCGGGCGCCATCAATTTCATCGGCAAGGACGCGCTTTACGGACGCAATTGGGGCTGCCTCGAAGAACATCCCTTCTTGCATTTCGAGGTCTGTTATTATCAGGCGATCGAATATGCGATCACGCATGGCCTGTCGCGGGTGGAAGCCGGCGCGCAGGGCGAGCACAAGCTCGCGCGCGGCTATGGTCCCGCCATAACCTATTCGGCGCATGAGATCGCCGATCCGCGCTATGCTCATGCGATCGACGAATTCTTGCAGAAAGAGCGCGCCTATATTGATGAGGCGAACGAGGAATATGCCGAGCACGTGCCGTTCAAGAAGGGGGTGTGAGCGAATCCATCGCCATCATAAGTTTTTCCTCTCAGCTGCGCTTTAACGCATTTCCTTACCCATAGGGTCCGTCTCTAGAACAGATTCATGCAAGTCTCCGATAACCGCAATCGGCTGGTCGTGCCGATCGACCTGAAAGAGACGCCATGCAATATCTTTGACTTCCAGCTCTAAAAGACCTGGGTCATCGTGTAGATAACAGAAGCCGAATAAAAGTTCCCATTGCATCACACTGACGATTGTCGTCAAATCGTCCTCACTGGCGCCATGAGCCAGAATACGTTGAAGCGCCGGACCGATGGCGCCGCTAGGACTGCCCAATTCTCTAGCCACTTCTTTCTTTATCCAATCGTCATCGCCAATATTCGCGACCAATTTCCATTGCTTGCCTAAAAAAAAGAAAACGTGCGAGCTGGGGAATACCTTCCTCGATTTGGGAGTGAGCCCATTGTGCCGGATCGCGAGCGCCAAGACGGGCAAATAGCTCCGTTAGTTCTATTTCGGTCACCGGCGTTGTCCTCGGATCGAGATTAGGCGGGCGAGGCGAAAAAGAAGCAAATCATCCGCTCCTACTGACAAATCGGAATCGGCACGCAATATTTTGAATGATGGACTGTCTGTTTTTATAAACGTAAACCTGATCCCAGGGTCAGAAACAGCGCTTGCACAAAAATACTCAAATCGCAGCGCGTAAGTTCCTGGAGGCAGGCTGAAGGGTATGCTGTCGGAAACGCTCGCGACTTCGATAGCTCCAGTTTGCCGAACTTCAAACGGCGTTTGGATGACGCGTATTGCTTCGGGTGACACGCCGACATTACCAGACACGACGTCGAGGCTCACGGAATGCCGCCCCGCTTCTTCTATCGTGACGAATGACACGCTGCCCGGCCTCCAGGAAAAACCCTGGTTCACATGTCTCTCTGTCCAGCCGTTGAAAGGCTCTTCCAGCCCGCTGTCAAAAACCGCGACTTGAGAATGCGAGACGTCAAGTAAAAATGAGGTCGTAGCCATGATCACTCGTCAATCTAAATTTTAACGCGAGCACCGTTTGGCAAGCCTCGACAGCAATTGCCTATGCCAGCTCCAGTCGCCATTATAGGGCGACACGATGCCTTGAGTTATGAGAGATTGGGCCTCGACACTTAGAGGAGCGGGACATGTCCGCAGCCTATGACGACACAAACATCTTCGCCAAAATTCTGCGCGGGGAATTGCCCTGTTACAAAATCTTCGAAGACGAGGCCGCACTGGCCTTCATGGACATCATGCCCCGCACCAACGGCCATTGCCTCGTCATCCCGAAAGTGCCCGCGCGCAACGTGCTCGATCTTCCGCCGGCCGATCTCGCAAAACTCATTACCCGCGTGCAGAAAGTCGCGCAGGCCGCGAAGACAGCCATGCAGGCCGACGGCCTCACGCTGCATCAATATAATGAACCGGCCGGCGGCCAGGTGATCTTCCACCTGCATTTTCATGTCATGCCGCGCTTTGCCGGCGTCGAGCTTCGCCCGCATACGGGCCAGATGGAAAAGCCTGAAGTGCTCGAAGAGAATCGCGCGAAGAACGTAGCCGCGCTCATCTCAAGCTGATGCGAGACAACACTTCTTGGCTTTCTTGCCGCTGCCGCAGGGAAATGGGTCGTTACGGCCGACGTTACGCCAAGGATTAACGTAAGTCTCGGGTTTCAGCTCGCTGTAGTCCCATGAGGCGGTCTTCTTGCCCTCGTCATCGGAGCTGGGCTGAACCCAATCGAGGGTTTCATATATATCGTCAAGATAGCCGACATTCGCTTTGGTGAAACGAGCGATATCATGCGGAGCCGCCTCTACCGCTTCAAGGTCTTCGTAGAAAGCCTTCGGTCCCTCGCCATGAACCGCGGCGATGACCGGATTATAGCTGCGGCGTTCGATGCGATCAGCAAGCGATCGCAGCCCGAGCAGAGTGACGGCCTCCTGCCAGCCAACCCAACCTATGTCGTCTTCATCCGCTAAAGCTTCCGTGTCGAAACGGATGAGAAAAGCTTCCGTCAGCCGGGCATCGATTCTTCCGTCGAAGGTCAGGAAAGCGAGCGCCGAAAAAAGACTCCAGCGGATAAAGCCGTCGATATTGCGGACTGCGAGCAGGTCGAACAGCGACGCGGCATCATTGTCGAAAAGGCTCACCGTTACGCGCGCCAAAGTCGCGGTCGCCGTATCACCGAGCAGAGAGTCGATTTCATCATCAGACCGGCGAAGCAACCGCAGCAGAGGCTTAAAGGCAGACGCGTCGCGTCGAGCGGCTAGAATGTGAAGGCCCCAAAAGAGCAAATCTTCATCAGCGGGGCTTAGGATTTCGCCCTCCGACGCCCGTATGAGCACAGAGCGAAGCGTTGGCGCAATTATATCGAAATTCTCAAGACAGGCTGCTATGGCCGCGCGGGGCAGCGTCCTAGCCGCCACCAGACCATTCAGCAATGCCTCCGGGCCGGTATCCAATTCATCCGCTTCAAGGCTGAAAGCCGGTTGGGAAAACAGACTCATGACGCCCACCAATGACGGCTTAAGACTGGGAAGGCCCAATGTTCCGAAAGATTGCCATCGAGTCCAGGCCGAAGACAACTTTTCCAAAGCAAAAGAGGCTCCGCAAATAATGCGAAGCCTCTTTTGTGGAGCCGGGTATATACAACGCCGGATAGGTTACTTCGAAGGCTCGTCGGTTTCGGCGACGGTCTCCGGCACATCGCCGTCGATGACCGGCTCGTCGTCGCCGCCTTCGGCATCGTCAGCCTTGCCCTTGCGGGCTTTGGCACGACGCACTTCCGGCTCAGCTTTGACGCGCTTCTTGCCAGCTTCGACGATGTCCTTCTCCGGACGCGGGAGAACCGGCCCTTCGGGGAAGACGAAGCCGAGCTTCTTATTGCCATTGTCATCGGCCGTCACGACGACCTTGACGTTGCCGCCATTCTTCAAGCGGCCGAAGAGCACTTCATCGGCGAGCGGCGTCTTGATCGTCGTCTGGATGACGCGTGACATCGGGCGGGCGCCCATATGCTCGTCATAGCCGTTCTCGATGAGCCAATTGCGGGCTTCGTCGGTGAGTTCGATCGAGACGTTGCGCTCGGCCAATTGCGCGTCGAGCTGCATGATGAACTTGTCGACAACCTTGGCGATGAC